>NZ_ALVC01000051.1:0-11641 GCF_000293195.2 Sphingomonas sp. LH128 | reverse complement strand
CCCCCCCCCCGCCATGGCAACGTCACGGACCGACTGCTCACGGCGGTTGGCTGTTACAAGGATTTCTGCGCCGGAATCAGCTTCGGTAGCCGACTGGTCGCTAGGAGGCTCGGCGACGCTTTGCGCGAAAGCAGGGCAAGCCCCCATGACCAAGGCTGTCGTGCACAACCAGACTCCAGCGTTTAGCGCGCCAATACCGGATAGAACATTCATGCAGTTTACTCCCTGCCCACCCTCTTCAATGTTTCCGGAGAAGTTACCGCCTTCTCGTCGCCTGAAGGATTTCTCAAGTCACTATGCAATCAAGACATGGGGTCCGTCTATCCGAACTAGGAAACATACTATCCGTTTCCGGCAGTGAAATGGGTGCAGGTGTTGACGTGATGTCGTGGACGACCTCCGCACCAACGTAGCTGTGCGATGATGTGGTCGTTGTAGGTTCACGTCTAGGAGTCGTTCCATGGAGCAGGAGATCGTTTGAGGTGGTGCCGGTTTTCTGGACAGGGTGTTAAGCTACTCCCGACCTGATGGATTGGTACGGGAATGAAGACGACGAGGAAGCGCTACAGCGCGGATTTCAAGGCCAAGGTAGCACTGGAGGCGATCCGGGGTGACCTGACCTTGGCGGAGCTGGCCGCCAAGCATGGCGTTCACCATACGATGATCGCGGCCTGGAAACGGCAGGCCATCGACGGGATGGCGAGCACCTTCTCCGGGGCCGGTGATGCGGCCAGGGCGGTCAGCGAAAGCGAGGTGGAGAAGCTGCACGCCAAGATTGGGCAACTGGTCGTCGAGCGGGATTTTTTAGCGAAAGCCTTCGGTCGATGAGCGTGGACCGGAGGCGAGCGATGGTCGAACCTGCTCACCGCCTGTCGATAGCGACCCAGTGCCGCCTGCTCCAGATCAGCCGCTCGTCCTATTACTACGCACCAGTGCCGGAAACCGACGAGACGCTGGCGCTGATGACGGTGATCGACGAGACGTTCATGGAATGCCCGTGGTATGGCAGCCGCCAGATGGCGCGGCACCTGCGTCGCAACGGCCACGAGGTAGGTCGTCGCCGTGCACGGCGGTTGATGGCGAAGATGGGGCTGACACCGATCTACCAGCGGCCGCGCACGAGCGATCCGCACCCGCAGCACCGGGTTTATCCGTACCTGCTGCGCAAGCTGGCGATCGAGCGACCCAACCATGTCTGGTGCGCCGATGTGACATACAGTGCGCCTCGTCCCGGATGGTCCGGGGTGCATATGACTGGAATGCAAAGGAGAAAGGAGGAACTGAACGAATGCCTTGCCCTCTGCTGTGAGGGGGCATGAGCCCAAGCGGCGGTGACCTGCCGTCAACTGGCAGGGTGACGTAGCCCGCAGGTAAAGGGGATTGAGGCGAAGCCGTTACGCCGAGATGGTCCCCGAGGCTGTAGCGCTGGAAGGTTGAGGAACACGAACCGGTTAATCCGCATCCGAGGGCTGAAATGTCGCCTTCGCCTACACGGCTTAACAGGCGGAATGCTGATGATGGCGCCGGAGACGTATGTCGGCGACATCCGAATGTGGCCGGAAATGTAGCCCGTCCGCATGGAGCCATGGAGAGAATGCAGCCAGGCCATGGCATCGGCATCGACTTGCGGGACGCAAGGACAAGGACTGCGACCGGCAGCCTCCCCAGCGCGCGAAAGTCCAGCATATGAACGAGGGAAGGCATGATGGAATGCCAAGGGAGTTGGCCCCGATGTCCACCGTGCTGGCGGAGTCCCCGTAGTAGTCCGCGACAGGGAAAGCCTGTCACATGGCGAAGGGGGACAGTTCAATCAGCTTGAAGTGCAAACTACCTGACCAAACGAGGTGAAGACCTTTGATAATCAGCGAAATGCAGCACAAGCTCGCGACGTGGGCCGAGAGCGACCAGAACCGCAAGTTCGATCGCCTTCTCCGGCTCATTGCCGATCGGGCGTGGCTTGCCGAGGCGGCTCGGATCGTGCTGGCGTCGAGTGGCGCCAATACGCCGGGCATCGACGGAATGGACAAGCGACGGATGCAGGCCGTACTGGCAGAACAGCTGGCCAGTCTGCGAACGGACTTGCTGACGGGGAGTTATCACCCGCAGCCGGTCAGGCGAATCTATATCCCGAAAGCCAATGGCAAGAAACGACCACTTGGTATCCCGACCCTGAAAGACCGCATCGTCCAGCGCGCGATGCTGATGGCCATGGAGCCGATCTGGGAAAGCGACTTCCATCGCCTCTCCTACGGCTTCAGGCCGGAACGCAGCGTGCATCACGCTGTCCGGACCGTGAAGATACAGTTGCAGGATAGTGGTGCCGGAGCGCGGGGCCGCTGGATCATCGAAGGTGATCTGGCGAGCTACTTCGATACGGTCCACCACCGGCTTCTGCTTCGCTGCGTTCGGCGGCGAATCCGGGATGATCGGTTTGTTGATCTGCTCTGGCGATTCCTGAAGGCGGGCCACGTCGACCGTGGCCTGTTCGTCGCCTCAAGCGAAGGTGTACCGCAAGGCGGCGTGCTGTCGCCGCTCCTGTCCAACATCATGCTCCATGAGTTTGATGCGTGGCTGGAGGCGAAATACCTGAGCGACAAGGCGCGAAAGGATCGCTGGGCATGGAACTTCGGCATCCAGCAGGGGCGCCCCATCACGGTTCGCGAGAACCGGCAATGGAAACCTGCTGTCGCCTACTGCCGTTACGCCGATGACTTCGTTGTCATCGTCAAGGGCACCAAGGCACATGCCGAGGCCATCCGCGAGGAATGCCGGGCCTTTCTGGAAGACGACCTGAAGCTGACGTTGAATATGGACAAGAGCCATATCACCCACGTCGACGACGGGTTCGTGTTCCTCGGGCACCGGATTATCCGCAGGCGGGGATCGAGCGGACGCATGTCCGTGGTCTCAACGATACCCAAGGAGAAGGCCAAGACCTTCGCTCGCCGATTGGTCGAGGCTCTCTCCGGCAATCATGAGGTTGCCGCGGTGGACATGATCGACGGTCTGAACCGCCAGCTGGCGGGATGGGCTGCGTTCTACAGGTTCACCGACTTCACGGCGCGCACATTCCGGCGCATCGACACCGTCGTGTTCTGGAAAATGGCGCACTGGTTGGCGCAGAAGTACCGGTCCCGTATCAAGCCTTTGATGCGTAAATGGTACCGCATGCCGGAAACCGGCCAATCGAAGACGTGGCTGGTCTACGGTCGAAGCAATCAGGGCAATGCCGTCGGCAAGGCGCTGCGACGACTGGTCACAAGCCAGAAGATGCAGTTCCGGTGGCGGAATCCGGAGCGAAATCCCTACATCTATCGGGACGAGCTCCGAAACACCGTCACCTCCCGCTATCGTGATGTCGCCATGGCCTTGGACCAAGGTTGAATAGAGAGCCGTATGCGCTGAAAGGTGCACGTACGGTTCGGGGAGGGGAAGCGCTTATGCGCTTCCTACTCCACTCCCGATGCGCCGGGGCTTCCTCTATCTGGTGGCGATCATGGACTGGGCTACCCGCAAGGTGCTGGCCTGGCGGCTGTCGAACACGATGGATGCCGGGTTCTGCGTCGCGGCGTTGGAAGAAGCCCTGGCCCGGTTCGGCAAGCCCGAGATCTTCAACACGGATCAGGGCAGCCAGTTTACCAGCTTCGCCTTCACCAGCGTGCTGCGCGACGCCGAGGTCCGCATCAGCATGGATGGCCGGGGCCGGTGGATGGACAACGTCTTTATCGAACGCCTCTGGCGATCCCTGAAGTACGAATGCGTCTATCTCCATGCCTTTGAGACCGGATCGGAGTTGAAGGCTGGCCTGGGCCGGTGGATCACCTATTACAACACCCAGCGCCCGCACTCGGGCCTGGCCGGGAAAACCCCGGTCGAGGCCTATCGGCGGATCGGGCAATCAGAACATGGGGGGCATGCCCCCCATGTTCTGATGACCAGAATGGCGGCATGAACGACAACCGGGATTAGCTTAACTTAGCCGCCAAACTGTCCAAGAAGGCGGGACCACCTCACGTTACCGTCGGATTGGATCTGGCGAAGAATGTGTTTCAGGTTCACGCCATCGCTGCCGATGGCGCAGTACTGATCCGGCGCAAGCTGCGCCGGTCCGAGCTTATGCGGTTCTTTGCGGAGTTGTCGCCTTGCCTGGTCGGCATGGAAGCCTGCGCGTCGGCGCATCACTGGGCGCGCGAGCTCATGGCAATCGGCCACGAGGTGCGCCTGATGCCGCCTGCCTATGTTAAGCCCTACGTGAAGCGCGGGAAGACCGATGCGGCGGATGCCGAAGCGATCTGCGAAGCGGTCACCCGGCCGACGATGCGCTTCGTCGCTGTGAAGTCGGTCGAGCAGCAAGCAGTTCTGATGCTTCACAAAAGTCGCGACCTGATGGTCCGGCAGCGCACCATGCTGATCAACGCGCTTCGCGGCCACCTGGCTGAGTATGGGATCGTGACGGGATTGGGTGCGGGCGGCTTAGCGGCTTCCCTGAAGGCGCTGCATGAAGAACAGGACAGGTTTCCCGTTCACGCGCGTTCGGCCCTCCATGGCATTGCCGCTCAGTTGAGGGCGTTAGCGAGCGAGATTGATCGGCTAGAGGCGCAGATCCTCGATTGGCATCGTAACGACGAGACAAGCCGGAGGCTGGCCACGATCCCAGGGATCGGCCCGATTACAGCCTCGGCTATCGCCGCCGCGGTGCCCGACGCATCGCTGTTCCGATCAGGCCGTCAGTTCGCCGCCTGGCTTGGCCTCACACCTCGAGCGAACAGCTCCGGCGGCAAGGAGCGGCTGGGCGGAATAACCAAGCAGGGCGATGGCTATCTTCGCCGGCTCTTGGTTGTCGGCTCGACTGCTGTCATGCGGATGACGCGCAAGAATCCGGCCCGCCAACCCTGGATGGCGGGCCTGCTCGAGCGCAAGCCCACGAAGATTGCGACAGTGGCGCTCGCCAACAAAACAGCCCGGATTGCCTGGGCCGTAATGACGCGGAAGGAGGTCTACGCCGTTGCCGCTTAAAGAGATCCCGATCGCTCGATAGTCGCGTGATGGGATGCGTAGGAGCAGCTTAGTAGTGATGACGAACCGGTCAGACCGGGGGTTGGTGAAACCCAGGGGGTCACAGCGCTTCGAGCGCGATGACGTGATTAGGGAGCCAGCCTGCGGACTTCATCAGGGCCAGCAGCCATCCGGTGCTGCGCGAACAGGCCGAACACATGGATGCACCCGACCGCAATCATCACTGCCGAAAAGCTCTTGCGCCGCGGAGGTCGTCCACACAGGGCACTACATCGCGCCGGGCAAGCCAATGCAGAACGGCTAGCGGTGCGCAGCCTGTCTGGCCATTGATCCAGGCGCGTGAACAGTCACAAAAACGCCTTGCCGGCGTGGTCCTCGAACAGCTCGGCCGCGCGCACATAGCCGAGCAGCACCTCGACCCTCTTGTGCCGCGACACTTCCTGCATCTTGGCGATGGTCGCGCCTGAGCGGGACGCTTCGGTCAAAAACCCCGCGCGTAACGAGTGCCCCCCAACCGTCTCCGGATCCAATCCCGCCCGCCCCGCATATTTCTGGATCAGCCGCGCGACCGAGCGGTCCGACATCGGCTTGTTTGTCAGCCTGCCCTGCGGGTCGATCTGGTAGAACAACGGCCCCGCACTGCTGCCACGGACCGCCAACCAGGCTTTGAGCCGCTCCACCGGTTTGAGGGTCTTGCCGGAGGGGACCGCGATCACCTGTCCCTCACCCTCCTGGTCGGTCTTGGAGTGGCGCAGCGTCAGTTTCAGGCCCTTGTCGACCAGTTCCACATCGCGCCTTTCGAGCCCGACCAGTTCCGACCGACGCAAAGCAGCCGCCAGACCCAAGGCCATGATCGCCCGGTCACGGATCGAACGGGTGCCTTGCCCGTCGGCGGCCGCGATCATCGCCGTCAGCTCGCTGGCCGTAATCGCCGCCTTCCTCGCGCGGGGCCGCGCGCGTTGCTCGCGGCGGATCCCGGCCAGCGTATCGGCGATGACCGTGCGTTCGTCACGGAGCGTCGGCGCGACCAGTCCGTCCTGCCGGTGCTTCCACCCGATCGCAGCCAGATGGCGGCCGATGGTGCTGTCGGCCTTGCCCGCCAGGGCGAGCGCGGCAAGATACGTTGCCACGGCTTCGGGCCGCGCGGGCAGCGGATTTAGGTCCCGCTGCCAGCACCAGCCCTCGAATTGGCTCCAGTCGCTGGTGTAGGCGCGGATCGTGTTGGCGGCCTTGGCCTGGGCGCGATAGGAGCGGGCCGCCGCGATCTCCTCTCCAAGAATCCGCCCTGGATGAGAGATTTCGGCAGCGGACGCCGCCATGTTCGGAATGAGCGGGGTCGGCGGGTACTGTTCGGCGGGATCCTCGCTTCCATCGGCCATTTTCCGCCCTTCCCCGCAGCAAATGTCACTTAAAGAATACGGGCGGACGAGAAAACGGCCGAGTTGCGTGGATCATGTACAAGAATACCTCCGGACGTTCGACCTGACAGCGCGATTCTGCTACAAAACGACCGGACCCGGCAACACGAGTCCCTGGCGAAAATCGGGGATAGGTCATGGCCGAAACAGGCACTGCCCTCACGACGGTTGATCATACAGAATGGCGCAAAGCTTGTGAGCGCGAGCCTATCATTCGTGCGCTTACGGCAGAGCCCCGGCTCGGACGCAAAGCGATTGCTGAGGCCGGCCTGAAGCTGAGCCTCAACCGGTCCCGAATTTACGAACTGCTCGCGAGATACCGGGAAAACCCAGTGACCAGTTCGTTGGTCGACCAGCACGATGGATTTCCCAAAGGGCGCTCTCGCCTCCCTTGCGAGGTGGAACGCCTGATCGATGCCAAAATAGAGCAATTTTATCTCAGCCGTCCAAAGCCCACCATCGCACAACTGGTCCGTCAAATTCGCTTTTCGTGCCTGGAGCAGAATCTGCGACCTCCAGCACGGCAAACTGTTGTCCTGCGGGTCAACGCCGTGGAACGGACACGCCTGACAGGCGCCCGTGATGGGACCAAAGCCGCAGCAGACCGCTTCCGACCCGTCGTCAGCTCATACGAGGCGCAGTACCCTCTTCAGGTCGTACAGATGGACCACACGCTGGTCGATATCATCATCGTCGATGAGTATCTCAGGAGACCGGTCGGGCGGCCAACGCTGACCCTGCAGATCGACGTAGCGACGCGGGTGATACCCGGCTTCTACATTTCACTGGAACGACCTTCCGCGATTTCGGTCGGCATGGCGATCCGTCATGCAGTACTGCCCAAGAATGATTGGCTGGCCGATCGAGAGCTCACCTTCGCATGGCCTGTCTTCGGCCTGCCAGACATCCTCCATCTCGACAATGCCTCGGAATTTCACTCACGCGCGCTGACTCGGGGCTGCCAGCAATTTGGGATCGAGCTTCACTACCGTCCACCGCGCACTCCGCACTTTGGCGGGCACATCGAGCGCATGATCGGCACCGCCATCGGCGAAGTTCACCTTCTTCCGGGTACTACGTTCTCCAACATCCAGGACAAGGGAGACTACGACGCTGAGGGCAAAGCCTGCATGACCCTCAAGGAATTCGAGCGATGGTTCGCCCTCCAGGTGGGAATCTATCATCGCACCATTCACAGCTCACTTGGCGTCCCCCCGATGACAGCGTGGCAGGACGATCAAGGTAAGCGTGTTGCAGCCCTGCGCCTGCCGGCCGATGAAGAACGTTTTCTGCTCGACTTCCTCCCGTTCGAGATGCGCCGGGTCCGGCGCGAGGGCATCAAACTCTTCCACGTTTTCTACTGGCATGGCGCTTTGGCCACGCTGGTCGCGAACAGCGTTCATAAATTCCCGATCAAATACAATCCGCTCAACCTCTCGGCCGTCTATCTCGAACTGCCCGGCGGCGAGCATGTCACAGTTCCTCTTCGCGATAAGCGGCGTCCTGCAATTACCAAGTTCGAGCACGACCAAGCCCTGAGAGCGCTTCGAGAGCGCGGGCGAACCGCCGTCGATGAGCAGATGCTTTTCGAGATGGTGAGCACGCAGCGCAGGATTGTGCTTAGGGCCGTAGAGAAGACGCGCGGAGCTCGACGATCAACCCAACGCATCGTCGATGCGCTCATCCGCGGCGAACCGCCTGCGGCCTTTGTCCAGCACCAAGAGGCCAACGCGCAGCTGACACCGCCAAATCTCGACGGGCCGGTTGTACCACTCGCGATCGAGGAGCAGTCATGAACGTGCTCTACAGCCATATCTTCCCGGCTTATCGCGAGTATGCCGAATTGACCGATGAGGCCCGGATCGACTGGCTACGCCGCGACCGCTGGATATCGTTGCCACAGGCTGAGGCCGCGCTCCGCCACCTTGAAGACCTGGTAATCTATCCGCCGCGAGGGCGAATGCCCTGCCTGTTACTGTTTGGCGCCACCGGGATGGGCAAGACCGAAATTGTCAGCCGCTTCTCGAAACTTCACGCTCCTCAGTTCGATATCAGGACCGGGCTCAGCAAGATGCCGGTGTTGCTCGCGCAGATACCGCCAGAGCCGAGTGAGGAGCAATTTTACACCGAGGTGCTGACCGCGCTAAATTGCGTCGACCTTAGCCGACTGTCCGTGCGATCGATGCGAGCGGAAGCCAGGCAACTGCTTGCCGAAGTCGAAACCAAGGTGCTCGTCCTGGATGAAATCGACAAGATGCTCGCCGGCACTCCTCGCCAGCAGCGGGTGTTCCTCAATACTATCCGCTTTTTGACCAACGATCTGAAAATTCCAATTGTTTGCGCAGGGACCGAGGACGCGCGGATGGCGGTCCTGATGGATCCGAACCTTGCCGACCGGTTTGGGGCGTTCGAATTGATGCCATGGCGCAACGATCATGCCCTGCGCCAGCTGCTTGCGAGCTTCTCGGGCCTGCTGCCCCTGAGACGCCCATCGATGCTCGACACCGTCGAAGCGCGGCAACGCGTGCTGGCCCTCACCCAGGGTGTGACGGGCCGAATATTCCGGCTCATCGAGGCAGCCGCTGTCACGGCTATCCGCGATGGCCGCGAGATGCTTGATGCCGCAAGCTTCGAGGCCAACGACGTGACGCTTCCTCTCGTCTCCATGTTTACGTCGGCATGCAAGCGAAGGACAATCGGCCGGGCGACCGTATGAGTTTCGTGGAGCCATTCGCGGATGAACTTCTCAGTTCATGGCTGGCGCGCGTGCGCGATCAGCGGGCTCCGGGTGAGCCTTTGCTGCGCGCCTATCGAAATCGCGCAGGCCATTGGCGGCATCCCGATGTAAACCCAAAAAAATCGATGATCGCTGAGCTTGCCGCAAGCGAGGGCTTCACGGAAAACAGTGTCGCCGAACTCGGTCTTTGCTATCGGTATCCGAGGATCACCCCGGATTTTGTAGCCTGGCACCACGTTCCATCCGATGATCCTAGCCGAGATTTCGCGCCCGCTCTTACCCTCCGGTTGAGCTGGTGCAGTCGTTGCCTTGCCGAGGACTATGCCGCTGGCCGCCCCGCCTATATCCGTGCGGACTGGGCCATGGCTGCGTGGGGCTTCTGTTTCCGGCACCACTGGCCACTCGTCGATCGATGCGTGTCTTGCGGGAGTAGTCATTGGGCGATTAAGCGGTCATCGCAGGGGCCGCCAAGATTGTGCTGTATTCGCTGCCGTCGGGGCCTCGAACGGGCGCACCCCAGGGCGCTCGAGCTTGAGCCAGCAGCGCAGCCCATCTGGATCAATATCGTAGCCTTTGAAGCCGCGCTGAGGGGTGCGCTTAGGGGAAAGGTCCCAGATCAATTTCGCTTCAACGACACTTCAGCCGGTCAGCTGCTCGAAGAATCCGCCAGAATCTGTCTACTGTTCGCAAGGGCCCACAGGCGCTGGAGACTGCGTGATAGACTCCTACATCGGTTTGCGGCGCCTGTGCTCACGCTCGATAACGTTTGCCCCAACGAGCCTTCCTGTGAAATGCCGCTCGCGCTTGCCAGCCCCTCAATGCGTCGTTGCCTTATCGCAATCTGCGCCGCGATGCTCGATGCAGACTGTGACCCAACGGTGCGAAACGAGGACGAGCCGGTTGTCGACGTATGGGCGCGGATGGTCGATAGCATCGCACTCCAACAGTTCATCCAAGATCGTCAGGCGTGCTCGCCGACGTTGAAAAGAACAGTGGAAGCAGCGTGCCATCGGAACGAAAAAGTCGAGCGGATGTCCGCGTTACGGAGCGCCTCGACGGCCTACAAAACTCTCTTCCGTGACGCGGCCGGAAATGCGTTCTCTTCGCGCCATTAAGTACCCGCGAGCCTACGGATGGCAGGCGCATTTGGCCTCTAGCTGGCCGCACGCTTTTTAGCGGCAAGTGTCCATTAACTTAGGAGGTTGGCGGCGCGCACCTGAATGCGGCGCTTCTGCTGGATTTCATCAATTCCATTCCGTCCCGCGATTGGGCAACATGCGCCCATTCCCGCCGCTCAATGGTACGCATCCGTTAGCGGCCGCGGGATCTAGCGATTGTCAGGCCTTGCGGTAGCGCCGCGGATTCAGCGCCGCGCGGCTTTGATAGCGTCGATGATGTATTTCAGGTTTTCGATGCCTTCCTCGGTGAAGGCCCTGGCGATTGCCCAGTCGTCATCGGAGAAGGCATCGTCGATGATTCTTATGCTGCCATCTTCGGAGAACATCCCGATCGACGCCTCCCAGAGCATGTCCTCGGTTTCTCCGAGGATGAGGGCGGCCTGCCTGAGCGTATAGACGGTGCTGATATCGGCCATGTCAGGCGGCCATTTCGATCGTCTCGGCTTGGCGCAGGGCCTTCCAGTTCCAGGGAAGCAGCTCCTGCAGCCGGCTCTGGGGCATATCCGCGATCCGCGCGAGGACATCAGTCAACCAGAGCAGCGGATCGACACCATTCAGCCGGCAGCTTCCGATGAGGCTGTACATCATCGCCGCACGCTCTCCGCCGCGGTCCGAGCCGACAAAGAGCCAGGCCTTCCTGCCCCGGGCAACACCGCGGACCTCGCGCTCGGCGGCATTGTTCGTAAGGCATATCCGCCCGTCACTCAGAAAGTTGGTGAAGCCCGGCCAGTCGTTGAGCAGGTAATTCATGGCCTTGGCCACCGGATCGTGACGCGAGAGGATATTGCGCTGCTCGCGCATCCACCCCTCAAGCTCCTTGACGATCGGCGTGACCTTTTCCTGCCGCACCGCGAGGCGTTCAGCAGCCGTCTTGCCGTTGATCTCCCGCTCGATGTCGAAGATCCGGTCGATACGCTGCAAGGCTTCCAACGCCAGCGGCGAGACGATCGGCCTTGCGTCCCGCTTGCGCTTGAGCTGCTTGGCGACATCGACCAGTTCGAAGAACTGCCTGCGGCTGTGCGCCCAGCAGTTCGCGCGGGTCATGGGCTTGTCAGCCCAGCCTTCCTTGAACATCTCATTGAAGCCCGCATAGCGATCGACCTGCAGGATGCCGGTGTAAGTGGCCAGATGGGCCCGGGGATGTTCGCCTTTTCGATTGCGCGAGTAATAAAACACCACCGCCGGCGGCGCCGGGCCGCCGAACGGCCTGTCGTCGCGCACATAATCCCACATTCGTGCGATATCGGTTTTGTATTTTGCAAGAAGCGGCACGGTCGTGTCGTCGCCGTGCA
>NZ_ALVC01000050.1:0-5838 GCF_000293195.2 Sphingomonas sp. LH128 | reverse complement strand
AATTTCACCCTGAAACGAGCGACAGACCAGTCCCCCTCCTTCGAACGCAGATCGACGGTGACCACTGCGGCGCCTTTTTCCGCAGCCTGCTAAATCAAACGCTTCATATTGTAGGCCAGAACGCTGAGGCTCATCTCTTTTCTGACATTTTTCAGGGTCCTGGTGAGGAAGGGCGTACTGCCCATCCAGGCTTTGAGCGTGCCGAAGACATGTTCGACCGTCTGTCGCCTAATGCCCATGGCATCCGGCAACTGATTGAGGCGCATTTGCATCTCATCCAGTATCGCCTCATGCGCCCATCGCTTGACCCTCTTCACCTTTTCCGGCGTACAGCGCGGCCTGAGCTGACAGGAATGGCAGGCGGCAAGGTTGCGGTAGTGGCCGATCTCACCTTCTCGATCCGAACGGACCTTGCTTCGCGCTAGATGGGATCCGGCAGGACAGCGGTAGCAACCATGGACAACGTCATAGACGCAGTCCGGCCTTGCAAAGAGACCCAGCTTCGACCGGCCTGATGTATCGACCTTGGGAACGCAGGGGAGCACACCCGTGCTTTGGCATTCCAGTATCTGGTCACGGCTGTAATAGCCCCTGTCTGCAAGCACCGTGAGATCCGGGGTGCCAGCGGCGTACAGGGCAACGCGGCCCATGGGAACAAGCTGGGCACGATCGGAGCCTTCGTTCGCTACCTCATGCGCAATGATGATATGATGCTCGGTATCTACCGCCGCCCGTACAGTGTAGCCGACAACACCCGTGCCACGGCCGGTCGTGGCCATGGACCGAGCATCGAGATCGGTGAGGGATATCTGATTGTCGAGGGCAGCCTCTACCTGCGCGGTCATGTCTTTCAGATATTGCATCTGACGGCGTAGCCCGGCGACCTTCTCGCGGATCTTGTCAGCCCGCATCTCGGGCACGTCACTGTCCCCACGATCGGCCTGGTCGAGCGCGACCAGATAGCGATCTATGCTGGCCTGGACCTGTTCGATGCGCGCGGCCCCCTTATGCGCCGTGAAGTTGCGATCCCGGTTGTTCACTGCCTTAAACTTGCTGCCATCCACCGCAACCATGGCGCCGCTGAACAGGCCCGTGCTGCGGCAGAGCATCGCGAACTGCCCGCATACCGCACGAATGGCAGCACCGTTGTCACGCGGGAAATTGGCAATCGTCTTGAACTCTGGCGCCAGCCGACCCGTCAGCCACATCAACTCGATATTGCGGCCTGCTTCCCGTTCGAGCCGTCGGCTCGACTGGGTGCTATTGAGATAGCCTTACAAATCGATATTCGGCATGGTCGATGGATGATAAGCGGGTCGCCCTGTCAATGCCGGGGTCATGCCTTCAAGCCCTCAAGCCGTCAGATCAAGCTCATTGATAAAGGCTTCGACCACCCTGATCGGGTTATGTTCGCTGACGTAATCATCCAGCGAGCACGAATCCTCTCCCTCAAAAAGTGCCTTATGGCCGCAGAATAATTTCCGATCGCAGAATTTTAGAAGTGTGCAAAAATACGTAGAGCGATTCCGCGACCTGCCAGATTAGGCTATTTCGACCAACGCCCGCCATTCAGGTTCAGGGCCTACGCGACTGCCCTGCCGCTGCCGGAAGGCGGTGAGTCCTCACAGAAATGAACCTGTGCTTTGCCCTTCCTCTTGGAACGGTACAGCGCGGCGTCGGCGCATTGCAGAAGCCTGTCGAGGTCCAGACCATGAACAGGCGATAGTGAAATCCCGACGCTGGCGGAAATCTCCATCTCCGTATCGTCGATGCGGTAGCTTTCGGAAAGTTGGCGGATAATGCGGCGCGCAAGAAGCTCGGCCTGGTCCGCATGCAGCACGCCGGGTTGAAGGACCACGAATTCATCGCCACCAAGGCGGCCGACAACGTCATCGCCTCTCACTGCAGCGCCCAATCGCGTGGCGACTTCGACCAGCAGTCTGTCTCCGACCGGATGCCCGAACTGGTCGTTGATGGCCTTGAAGCCGTCCAGATCGAGATAGTGAATGGCGATCTGCTGATCGATCCGGCACGTTTGCGCCTGTTTGAAAAAGGATTCACGCACCAGCAACCGGTTGGCAAGACCGGTGAGTGGATCGTATCGCGCCAGATTTCCAAGGTCATGCTTGGTCGTCAGATGCTCGAGCGCAGACTGATAAAGATGTCGGACGGATTCGATGCTCATCGCCGCCACGACGAGAAGCAGAATGGCCTCAAGTATGAAGAACTGCCCGGTCACGGTCTGAGCACCGATCCGCGTCGCGTACACGAGCATTCCCAACGACACCGGGACAACCGTGATCGTCTGGCCAAGCCAGCAGAGCCTGGGTCGGCCCGCATTGCGCGACACGATCCCGGCGCCAAAGGTGAAGATCAGGCTGACGGTGGCCAGGTGGACGAGGGGATGGGGCGCTGCGAGCGCCACCAGATTGAGGCTCGCTATCAGGCCGGCACAGGCACATGTTGCCCATGTGTAGCGCTTCTCCCACCGCCGAAGCGCGGGAATGTCCTGAGTCAGCCCCCCCGCTCGGTGATATGCGCGAATGATCACAAGGCGAACTGCGGTCACGATGCTGGAGCAAAGTACCAGCGCAAGAACCGGCCCGCTGTGCCAGTTCACCAGGACCAGTGTTCCTACGACGGCGTAGAGAATGCCAAATCCCAGGATTGGGGTCGCCATCGCGAAGAGCGGTGCGAGAAGGTCGCGATAGACGGCCTCCGGCAGCAGTTCATCTGCCGTCTGCCCAAAAATCGTCGCCTGCGGACGGGTGCGAGGGGATGGGGATCGTCTCTCCATCAAACGATGATACAGGATCAGGCTTAACGATTTGACCAGAATCAGGCGTGCTGTGCCTGGTCGCGATTAGGCCCTTCTCGCGCAAGGGCTCATCATGGCCTGCATCGGGCCCCTGGCGCCTACTCGTCGTTTCCGTTCAGCTGATTGCTCGAGGGAGGCGGAACGGCAGCACCGCGGCGGTTCGGCATTTGCGTCGTTTGCTGACTATCGGTATCTTCCTTTGCTGGAAAATAGCGTTCGACAAGGGAAGCAGCGACAAGCAGCAGGAGAGCGAGCGCTGTGCCAGCCAGGACGAGGATATACTGACCGGCCCCGGCAGTGATCCCCACGGCCGCAGCCATCCACAGGCTTGCCGCGGTCGTCATATTGCGCACATCTCCGCCGCGCACGAAAATGAGGCCACCGGCGATAAAACCAATCGCCTGCGCAAGCCCCTGTATGACGCGAACGGGATCACCCTCTGCATGGTGCTCGACGAGTTCCAGCGCCGACAATGTCAGCATCCCCGAACTTAGCGCGACAAGTCCATGCGTGCGTAAACCCGCATCGTGCCCACGGCGCTCGCGTTCGCAGCCGAGGGCGAGGCCCAGAACCGTCGCAAGACCGAGCCTCATCAGGGTCGTGGGCAGGTCGTCTTCAAGCATCTTTCCTACTCGGCCGGAACGTGATGACGCGATAGATAAAGTAGACCAGGACTGCCGCCATGATCCCCAGGCCAGCAGGCCCGAGGTACCGGTCGACGGCCGAGAACTGCTTCCCCAGAACGTATCCGGCTCCAGCCAGAAAACTGTTCCACACAGCCGATCCCAGCGTAGTCAAGATGAGAAACCGTGGGAAAGGGGTGCCAAACACGCCAGCCGGAATCGAGATCAGCGTGCGCAGTCCAGGAATGATGTGGGCAACGGGAATTGCCCATGAGCCGTGCCGATCGAACCAGTCGTCGATGTGATCGATATCGCTCGCCGATAAGGTAAGCCAGCGCCCGTGGCGGTCAGCCAGTTTTTTCAATCGCCGGTCACCGCATTTACTTGCCAGCGACCACCAGAAGGCGGCGCCAGTGACCGTCCCTATCGTGCCGGATATGACGACAAGCATAATGTTGAGGCTGCCGTCAGCCGCAGTGTAGCCCGCCAGGGGCATGATCACTTCAGAGGGTATGGGAGGAAAGACATTCTCAAGCAGCATGAGCACCGCGATGCCCCAGTACCCCATCTGCTCGACAATGGCCGAGATCCATTCCGTCATACACCGCTATCCCGAAGATCGTGAAGATTGAAATTTCATCACGAAGACACCCCAGCATCATGCCATCCACCCAAACCCGTATGCGGCGCTATCATCTTGTGGATCCACATCAGGCATTCCCCCTGCGTCGGCGGGTTTCCCAGCCCTTTTTTGCGGCCGCAGAGCGCTTTTCCGCGCTCTGGCTCGATCCGCCCTTGCGGCCGCCTTTGCGCGAACTCTCGTGGTTTTCTTTCTTGCCGCGGCCAGAGCCAGATTTCTTTCCGCCCCCGGACTCCTTGTTGACCGTCGCCCAGGCGCGCCTTTCTGCTTCCTCTTTTCCTACCCCACGGTCCTCGTAGCCCTCTTCGATATGCTCAGCCTTCCGCTTCTGCTTGTCGGTGTAGCTCGACTTGTCTCCGCGAGGCATGATCCGTCTCCTTGTCGTTTGCCCCCGCCAATCCCTTGAACGCGGCAACTGCTAATTCGTCCCGATCTGTGTTGATCAATTCGCCGCAATGTCTTGATTGTCAGAAATGGACCTTTGCACAAGGTCGCCCCCGCCGATTTCAGCGGCACGATCTCCGGCCAGGGGCGCCGCAGTCCAGCGCCAGTGACCACCGATATCTACGAGTCTCGGGCGCCCGAACCGACCCGCGCGCAGGCCGAGCGAGGCGGCGACAGGCGGCAGGCGGCAGGCGGCAGGTTACCTGACGATCTGCCGGACAAGCAATGAGCGCCCTTAGGGTGCATCGCGTCCCGACCAAGGCCGGTCAATTAAAACTGCCTTAGTAAATGACTGCCCCTGTCAAAAGCTGCCGAATGCTTCGATCGAAGTGTATGATTAGCATATGGCCATTTAGTGATATTCACCATGCACGGTATTGCTGAAGATTTTAACGAGAGCCTAAGAAGGCGATCAACAACTGCAGGGCATGGTCAATTTAAACCTCGTCCCCTCGTCAGAAGAACTAACCTCAATGGAGCCGCCGTGCGCCTTGGCGATCTCGCTTGCTATGAAGAGGCCGAGGCCGAGACCGTTCGCCGATTGTCCCTCTGCGGATTGCGTGAACGGCTGAAACAGCGTCGGCAGGACTTCATCCGGGATCGGGGTACCGCCATTCGAGACGCTCAGGGTGAAAGTGCCGCCAGCGGATGTCGCAGTCACGGCGATGGGTTCGTCCACCGCTCCGTGGGTAAGGGCATTGCCGACGAGATTCGAGACGAGTTGCGTTATGCGCTCGACGTCACACGTCACCGCCTCTTCGAGTTTGAGGTTCAGGTCGACGATCCTGTCTGGGTGGACAATCTGGAGTTCCGCGATCACCTGCTCGATCGGGACGGACATCCTCGGCACGAGCACCGACCGCAGCGTCAGTCCGGACCCGAGACGACCGCGTGCGAAGTCGAGTAAATCATTGATCAGCAAGCTGATACGCCGGGTGCTTTGCAGCAGCTGCGTCAGTATCCAGCCGGATTTCTCGTCGGTTTGCGTCCTGCCGAGCATGGTGATGCCAGCTTCGATAGCAGCGACCGGATTTCGCAAGTCGTGCCCTAGAATAGCGATGAAGCGTTCGCGGATTTCAGCTGTCTGCCCCGCTTCCAGGAGTTGATCCTCCTTGCGAACAAGATCGTCCTGCAAGTCGAGCTGAAGGCCGATCAACTGCGCGAAATTCTCGAACGTGGCGATGATGCCGGGGTTGGAGAGCTTGGCTGGAAGAGGATCGAGCGCGCACAATGTCCCGAAGAAGCTCCCGTTGCGCGGCGACAACTACGGTGGCCGGTTGAGCGGCAACTATGATGGCCGGTAGGATCGGTTG
>NZ_ALVC01000049.1:0-10292 GCF_000293195.2 Sphingomonas sp. LH128 | reverse complement strand
CCGCCAGCGGCGCCAGCATGTGCGCGGCCTGCACCTGTCCGTAGACCAGCCGGTCGCGCAAGGTCGCCCAGCTCGTCGTGCGCACGAGGTCGAGCGCAAGGCCCTCCTCCTCGGCAAAGCCGCGTTCGCGGGCGGCGGCGAGCACCGCGACGTCGTTGAGCGGCAGGAAGGCGATGCGAAGATTCGTCGTCATTATACCCCTCCCAGCAGGTCGCTGGCGGTAATCAGCGCCTGCGCGACCTCGGCGATCTTCTTGCCCTGGTTCATCGCGGTGGAGCGCAGGAGCGCATAGGCGTCCTGTTCGGACAAGGCGCGCTGGTTCATCAGGATCGACTTGGCGCGGTCGATCACCTTGCGGTCGGCAAGCGCGGTGCGCGCCTCCTCAAGCTCGGTCTGCATGCGCGAGAAAGCGTTGAAACGCCGGACCGCCAGTTCCAGCACCGGCTTCACCCGCTCCTTGCGCAAGCCATCGACGACATAGGCGGAGACGCCCGCGTCGATGGCGGCACCGATCATCGCCTCGTCCGACTGGTCGACGAACATCGCGATCGGCCGGGCCAGCGCCCGGCTTACGGTGAGCATTTCCTCCAGCGTATCGCGGCTGGGGCTGCCGAGGTCCATGAGCACGACGTCGGGCGCCATGCGCTCCAGCCGCGCCACGAAAGCGCCGCGCGGGGGAACGATATGGATGTCGTCATATCCCGCGTCGCGCAGCCCCTCCTCGAGCACGGTCGCGCGCAGCCCGCTGTCGTCGATGATGACAATGCGCATAAGTGCCCCTTCGCTCGCTATCTGCAGCAGATTTTCATGGGACGTCAACGGCAGGCCGAGAGATATGAGGCGCTTTGAAGGCCATCGGCAGCATGACCGGAGCGTCCGAGTGACAGGCCGCATCTTCGCGTTCCGCTATGGGCAGCCAACGACGCCCTGCACGAGAACCGCTTACAGGCGGAGATCGTCATTTTCCTGTCATGTTTTCCGAGGAACAGGCGCAAGGAGAAAAGCGCCGTGCATGTTCTAGTCGTAGAAGACGACCCCCTCATCGCAGATCATATCGTTTCCGGGCTGAAGCTGGGCGGCCACACCGCCAGGCTGGCCGTAACCGGCGCGGATGCGGCCAGGGCGATCGCCGATGGCGTCTATGACGCGGTGGTGCTCGATCGCATGCTGCCCGATATAAACGGCCTTTCGGTGATCGATCAGGTCCGCGCGAAGGGAGGTGCGATGCCGATCCTCATGCTGAGTGCGTTGGGGTCGGTCAAGAATCGCATCGAGGGGCTGCAGGCCGGGGCGGACGACTACCTTGCCAAGCCGTTCAGCATGGACGAACTGGATGCCCGCCTTCAGGCGATCGTCCGCCGCGGCACCCCGCAAGCGGGGAAGGCGATCCTGCAGATCGGGGCACTGAAGCTGGACGTCGCCAGCCACAGCGTATCCTACGGTGCAAGTTCGATGATCCTGAACCGCAAGCAATATTCCCTGCTGGCCCATCTCATGCACAACGCGGATCGCATCGTCACGCGCACCATGCTGCTGGAGGCAGTGTGGTCCTATTCGTTTTCGACCACGACCAACATCGTGGAAAGCAACATGAGCCGGTTGCGCACGGCCCTGCAGGAAATCGGCTGCGATCCCATCGATACGCAGCGCGGTGCAGGCTATGTGCTGCGCACTGAGCGCTGCACGTGAACTCGATCATGCGTGGACCGGCGACGCTGGGTCGACTGGCGATCCAGGTCGGTCTCGCCTTTGCGCTGGCGATGATCGTCACCGGCATCGTCGGGTTCAGCCTTGCCGACAATTCGGTATCGAACCGGATCGACGAATCGCTGCTATACCATACCCGCAAGTACGTCTCGAACCTCAGGGCCAATCCCGCGCAGGAAGCGATTCTGAAGGCCAAGATCCTCGAATGGAGCCAGCGCAAGGTCTTCAGCGAGCGCACGTATGTCCTGTTCGACCGCAACGGGCGCCGTCTGGCGGGAAGGCTGGACATCGTGCCGCCGCCATCGGGCTTCTCCGAGGTGCAATATACGGCGGGCGGGCATCACAAGGAGGCGGGCAGGGCACTGGCGACGCGGCTCGATGCCGGAGGCCTGTTCGTGGTCGTCCAGCATCTGGAGGCGGTCAGGGGGCTGCATGCGATCCTGCCCATGGTGGTCGTCGCGATTTCGCTGGTGGCGCTGGTGCTCGGCGTCTCGGCGACATTGCTGGTCGCGCGGCTGACGGCCCGGCGGCTTTCGGAAACGCAGGATACCGCCGCCGCCATCGCCGCGGGCGACTTGTCCCGCCGCATTCCGATGGAGCGGCTTGACGGCATGTTCGCGGTGCAGGCGCAAAGTCTCAACCAGATGCTGGATCACATGGCGGAGCTGGTCCGCGCGCAGCAGTTGTTTTCCAGCAATCTGGCGCATGACCTGCGCACACCCCTGATGCGCCTGCGCAGCCTCCTCGAAAAGGCATCGCGCGACGACCAATCGGCCTTCCCCTCTCTGCTGGACAGGGCGGAACGTGAGTGCGGCTCCATCATCAATATCTTCGACGCGCTGCTGCGCCTGGCCGAGATCGAGACCGGGCAGCATCCCACGGTCATGGGACGAATCGCGCTGCGCCCGCTGATCAGGGACATTGCGGATACGATGGAGCCGGTGATCACCGATCGCGGCGGATCGCTTCGGGTGGAGAGCCTGGAGGAGGTCGCCATCGACGGCGATCCGGACCTTCTGAATCAGTTGCTGGTGAACCTGCTTGAGAATGCGGCCACGCACACTCCCACGGGAACCAACGTCACGATCTCGCTCGAAAGCGTCGGGGACGGCGCGACGATCACGGTGCGCGACGATGGCCCCGGCTTGCCGGAAGACGAATTCGCGCGCGTTACGCAGCCGTTCGAGCGCGGCCTCGCGGTTTCCCCGTCCAAGGGCAGCGGACTGGGTCTGGCGATCGCGAGCGCCATCGCCCGCTTTCACAAAGGCAGCCTCGACCTGGCGGACGCGATGCCGGGCCTGGAAGTGCGGGTGAGAATTCCCGGCGAGGCCTTGCCGCAAGCGATCTGACTCGGCCTCCGGCAAGCCGCGAAAAATTATAATTATGCAACATTGCATCGGTGCAAGGTTGGCGGCGGTCACTACCCTGAACTGTCACGCGTGGCCTCTAGCGGCACGGCCACAAGATCACACCACTCAGGGAATGCACTCATGAAAGCCCGGAATTTGTGCCTGCGCGCTGGCCGCCTTACATCCATTGCCGCTCTCGCCATCGCCCTTTCCACCCAGGCTGCCTGGGCCGACGAGGCGCCTGCGGCAGATGGCGGCGACGGCATCGCCGAGGGTTCCGCCATTCTGGTGACCGCGACCAAGGCAAACGAGATCGCGCCTGTCACCGCGTCGCTCAAGCAGACGCAGCCCGCCTCGATCGTGTCGCGCTCGTTCATCGAGGATTCGCTTCCCGCCAGCGTCGATTTCAACCAGATCGCGCTGATCTCGCCTTCGGTGAGCAACAGCGGCGGCACCAACGGCGTCGGCCTCAACGAATCCAAGTCGCGCATGCGCGGCTTCAAGGACGGTGAATTCAACATCACTTACGATGGCGTGCCGTTCGGCGATACCAACGATCCCAGCCATCACTCCAACACGTTCTTCCCGTCCAACACCGTCGAGACCCTGGTGGTCGATCGCGGTCCCGGCAACGCCAGCCAGCTTGGCATCGCCACGTTCGGCGGCAACATGAACATGTTCTCGCGCGAGACGCGTGCCGATCCCGGCGTGGAAATGAAGGGCAGTTACGGCACTTTCAACACCTACCTCCTGCGCGGGCTCATCCAGACCGGCGCGATCGAAAAGCTCGGCGGCACCGAAGCGGTGTTCTCGGGCCAGTACACCAAGACCGACGGTGCGCTGACCTATAGCGGCTACAACCAGAAGAACCTCTTCGGCAAAGTCGTGATCCCGGTCGGCCCTGACGTGAAGCTGACGCTGCTCTCGACCTACAACAAGAACCACTTCAACCAGCCGGACAGCGATGGCTCGACGCTGGATCAGGTGCGCCTGTACGGACGCAATTACAGCCTGAACAACGATCCGAACAGCCAGAGCTACTGGAAGTACAACTCGACCTCGAAGACGACCGACTTCGAAATCGTCAAGCTCGACGCGAATTTCGCGCCGAACTCCACGTTCACGAATACGGCCTATACCTATTCCTACGATAACGAGACGCTGTCGGGCAACACCGCGACGAACCTCGTCGGCGTGCCGAACAGCCAGTTGAACGTCGCCAACCAAGTCGTCCTGACGCCGGGGGGCGCCAAGGTCGCCGGTATTCCCGGCTACACCAAGACCAACAAGTACCGCGTCTGGGGCGACATCGCCAAGATCAGGTACGACTTCGGCTTCGGTGCGCTGACCGCAGGCCTGTGGCTGGAGCATAACGATACGTACCGCCAACAGACCGACGTGGATCTCGTCACGGGCGGCTACAACTATATCGAGAAGTCGGTCACCAACCCGGTCACTGGCGCAAAGACACCGCAGTACGTCAAGTTCGACCAGAACTCCTCCGGCGATCAGGCTGAGGAATTCGCGGAACTGGAACTGCGCCCGCTGCCCGGCCTGACGATCACCCCCGGGTTCAAGCATGTCGATTTCACGCGCAAGATCGACGCGCTCTACAACCAGAAGACCCGCTATGCGCAGCGCCTGAGTCAGACCAACAGCAAGAACCTGACGTACGCGACGATCAATTATTCGGTGCTGTCGAACCTGTCGGTCTATGGCCAGTATGCTCAGGGCTTCCTCGCCCCCGGCCTGAGCACGCTCTACATCGCGCGCCCCGACCTTTCGAACCTGCAGCCGCAGACTTCGACCAATTACCAGGCCGGCTTCGTCTATCACGGTTCGCGCCTGAGCCTCGATTTCGATGGTTACTACATCGACTTCAACAACAAGATCGGCAGTCGCACCGTATCCGACGGCACCGGCGGAACGACCTCGGCGTTCTACAATCAGGGCGGCGTGATCTACAAGGGCCTCGAAGGGCAGGCGACGCTGGTGATCGGCCACGGACTTGCCGTGTTCGCAAACGGCTCGCTCAATTCCGCGCAAGAGAAGACCACGCACATCCAGGTTGCCAATGCGCCCAAGGGAACGGCGGCAGCCGGCGCCATCTTCAAGTCCGGCCCGATCCGCTTCTCAATCATCGACAAGTGGACCGGCGTTCAGTACGCGATCGATGAATCGAGCATCGGCGGCGGGCTCAACAAGGTGAACCGGCAGGTTCGCATCGCGCCGTACAATACCACCATTCTTTCCGCGAGCTACGACTGGCGCAACCTGCGCTTCGGCGTGACGGTGACCGACCTGTTCGACTCCACCAAGTACACCGACATCGGCCTCTCGGGGACTGGCCCTACGTCCACGAGCCTGAACACCTCGCAGGATCAGGTCTACTTCCAGCCCGGCCGCCAGATCATGGGCGACATCACGGTGCGCTTCTGATGCGCAAGGCAATGCTTCTCACCCTGGCTGCGATCGCTCTGGTCGCGGCCAAGGAAGGGCCGCAGCAGCCCTTGCTGCTGACGCCCGGGGACGTCGATCCTTCGCTGCTGCTGCCCCCGCCTCCGGCAATGGACAGCACGCAAGGTCGGTCCGAATTGGAGCAACTCCACCGCTTCGAACGAATTCGGAGCACCGCCGAGGCCGAGAATGCTGCGGCAGAGGGCAAGATCAAGGACGTCAGCGTCTTCGCAGCGGCGATGGGGCCGGGCTTCTCCCTGGACCGGCTTCCCGCGACCCGCGCGTTGTTCGCGACAGTGCGCGCGGAAGAGCAGGCAGCGGTCGAGCGGGGCAAGGCGCATTTCCATCGGGATCGTCCGTGGGTCTCCGATGCCACCTTGCATCCTTGCGGAAATCTCGAGAACCCGGACTTTGGCTATCCCAGCGGCCATGCCACGATGGTGTTCTCGATGGCTTCGATCCTTGCGCGCCTGTCCCCTGCCAAGGCTCCCGCGATCATGGCCCGCGCTGCCGGTTACGCAAATGGCCGCGTGGTTTGCGGGCGTCACTTCCGATCCGATGTCGTCGCCGGCCAGACCTACGGCATGATCATCGGCGAGCGCCTGATGGAAAAGCCCACGTTTCAGGCGCGCTTCGGGGAGGCGGCGAAAGAGCTCAAGGCCGCAGGATTCTGAATCCCCACACGATAGGCCCGGATGAAGACCGGAAGCCGTGGCGCAAGTGCAAGCCCGGCTTCCGGGATCGCTCGCAAGGTGCTATTGACGTATACGTGAACCAGGCAATTCCCCATCGCTTTCCGATCGGCATCGATCCGGACGACATCGACTTCATGGGTCATGTCAACAATGCCAGCTACCTGAAATGGGTGCAGGCGGCGGTGACCGATCACTGGCGCGCGCTTGCCCCGGCGGACGCGATCGCCGGCCACCTGTGGGTCGCGATCAAGCATGAGATCACCTATCGCAAGCCCGCCTTCCTCGAAGACGACGTCATCGCGACGGTGCTTCTGGAAAAAGTGCAGGGCGCCCGCGCATTCTACGAGACCGTGATCCGTCGCGGCGAGGAAGTGCTGGCGGAAGTCCGCTCGAGCTGGTGCTGCCTCGATGCCTCCACGATGCGCCCGGCGCGTCTGGCCCGCGACGTCATCCAGCGCTTCTTCTCCGCCGACGACACCGAATAGACCAAGGCTTCCCGTCTGTTTCGGGGCGTGTGCTCTCAATCCAGATTGTCGTAGAGCCGCCCCAGCAGATCCAGCATCTTCGAAAAGTCCGTGGCAGAGAACCCCCGGATGATCTGCTCGTAGAGCGGCGCGGTCACCTCGCGCGCTTCGCCCAGCTTTACGCGCCCCTCGGCCGTCATGCGGATCTCGGTCACGCGGCCGTCCGATTCGCTGGGCGCCGTCTCGATCAGCCCCGCCTTGGTCATGCGCTCCACGATGCGCATCATGGTGGAGAGGTTGATGACCGCCGACTTCGCCACCTGCCCGATCGCCAGCGGCTCGTGCTCGCCGAGAATCATCAGCACGCGCCACGTCGGAATGTCGATCCCGATCCCGCGCAGGCCCGACTCGATGACCACATTGTAGCGGCTCGCGGCCCGGTTCAGCAGATAGAACGGGTAGGCGTCGAGGCGGAAATCCTCCGATCCAGGGTTACCGAAAGGGCGCAAATCCTCGCTCATCCTAGGCTCCAAGGGCGATAAGCGCCCGGCATGACATTTTAGTTGCATATGCAACTTAATCCGATACTCTTCGCCGTAATGGTCCAACAGGAGGCCCAAGTCCATGACAGACGTTCTCGCTTCTCTCGCCCATGCGCTGACGGCCGGTGACATCACCGTCGTCGATCTGACCCAGACCCTCTCCGAAGATACCCCGCTGCTGGTGCTGCCCGAACCGTTCGGCCAGACCGCTGCCTTCTCGCGCGAGGAAATCTCGCGCTACGACGAGCGCGGCGTCGCATGGCACTGGAACAACTTCACCGTGGGCGAGCACACCGGCACGCACTTCGATGCGCCGGTGCACTGGGTCTCGGGCAAGGATCTGCCGGACAACACCATCGACAAGGTGCCGCCGCAGAAGCTGGTCGCGCCCGCCGTGGTGCTCGATTTCTCGGCCGAATGCGCCGCGAACCCGGACTTCCTCCTGACGGCCGAGCACATCAAGGTCTGGGAGGCCAAGCACGGCGCCATTCCCGCCGGCGCCTGGGTGCTGTTCCGCACCGACTGGTCGAAGCTGGACGTCGATGCCTACACCAACCGCAAGGAAGACGGCGCCCACACCCCGGGTCCGGACGCCTCCGCGATCCAGTACATCCTCGACCGTGACGCGCTGGGCTTCGGCGTCGAGACGATCGGCACCGACGCGGGCCAGGCGCATCTGCTTGAGCCGATGTATCCGGCGCACACGCTGCTCCACGGCGCGGGCAAGTATGGCCTGCAGTGCCTTGAAAACCTCGACAGGCTGCCTGCCACCGGCGCGATCGTGATTGCCTCGCCGCTCAAGATCCTGGGCGGTTCGGGCAGCCCGCTGCGCGTCCTCGCGCTCGTTTCGGAGTAAGGGCAAGTGGCGGAGCGTTCATTCAAGAAGGAAGTCCTCAAGCTCACCGCGGGCGAGGGCGAGGTCTTCACCGGCGAAGGCATCCTGGCAGTCACCAAGGGCCTGCTGCAGTCGGGCGTGGCCTATGTCGGCGGCTATCAGGGCTCGCCGATCAGCCACCTGATGGACGTCTTCGCCGACGCCAACGACCTGCTCGAAAGCCTCGGCGTCCATTTCGAGGCGAGCGCCTCGGAAGCCACCGCGGCGGCGATGCTGGCGGCCTCGGTCAACTACCCGCTGCGCGGCGCGGTCGCGTGGAAATCGGTGGTGGGGACCAACGTGGCGTCGGACGCGCTGTCCAACGTCTCGTCGGGCGGCGTTACCGGCGGCGCGCTGGTGATCGTGGGCGAGGACTACGGCGAAGGCTCCTCGATCATGCAGGAGCGCACCCACGCCTTCGCGATGAAGTCGCAGATGTGGCTGATCGATCCGCGCCCCAACCTGCCCAGCATCGTCGACTCGGTGGAGCAGGGCTTCCGCCTCTCCGAAGCCTCGAACACGCCGGTCATGCTGCAGCTGCGCGTGCGGTCCTGCCACATGACCGGTTCGTTCGTGGCGAAGGACAACGTGCGCCCGCCGCTGACGGTGGGCGAGGCGGCCGCCAGCCCGGTGCGCGATACCGACCGCATCGTGCTGCCCCCTGCGAACTTCCTTCACGAAGTCGAGAAGATCGAGAAGCGCTGGCCCGCAGGCATCGCCTATGTCCGCGACAACAAGCTGAACGAGTGGTTCGGCCCCGAAGACAGCGAAGAGGGCATCGGCCTGATCGTGCAGGGCGGCCTCTACAACAACCTCAACCGCGCGATGGAGCTGATCGGGCTGGCGGACTCCTACGGGGTCAGCAAGCTGCCCATCTACTGCATGAACGTGGTCTACCCGGTCATCCCCGAGGAAGTCGCGGCGTTCTGCAAGGGCAAGCGCGCGGTGATGATCCTGGAGGAAGGCCAGCCCGAGTTCATCGAGCATGAACTCAACACGCTGATCCGCCGCGCGGATCTGGACACCCGGATCGTCGGCAAGGACATGCTGCCGCGCTCGGGCGAGTACACCGCCGACGTGATCCGCAAGGGTCTGGCGAAGTTCCTCGAAGCCTACGCGCCCGCGCTGGCGCCGCAGCTCGAAGCGGCCAGCCCGCTCCCCGCGCCGGTCGTCAAGGAAATCCCGCAGCGCCCCGCAGGCTTCTGCACCGGCTGCCCCGAGCGTCCGATCTTCACCGCGATGAAGCTGGTGGAGCGCGAGCTTGGCCCCACGCACGTCTCGGCGGACATCGGCTGCCACCTGTTCTCGATCCTGCCGCCGTTCAACATCGGCAACACGACGATGGGCTATGGCCTCGGCGCGGCAGGTGCCTCGGCGTTCAAGCCCAAGGAAGGCGAGGGGTCAAAGCGGTCGATCGCGATCATGGGCGACGGGGGCTTCTGGCACAACGGCCTGACCTCGGGCGTCGGCAATGCGGTGTTCAACAAGGACGACACCGTCACGATGATCATCGACAACGGCTATTCGGCGGCCACCGGCGGTCAGGATATCCTGTCGTCGCGCGCCGAGAACGCCAATCGCGTGACCAAGAACCCGATCACCAAGGCCGTGCGCGGTGTCGGCGCGAAGTGGGTGCGCGAGACGCATCGCACTTATGACCTCAAGGGCATGACCTCGATGCTGCGCGAAGCGCTGACGACCGAGGAAAAAGGCCCCAAGGTCATCGTCGCGCAGTCCGAATGCATGCTCAACAAGCAGCGGCGCGAGAAGAAGGCGACTTCGGCGAAGCTGAAGGCGGGCGAGCGCGTGGTGCGCGAACGCTTCGGCGTCGACAGCGACACCTGCACAGGCGATCACAGCTGCATCCGCCTGTCGGGCTGTCCGTCGCTGACGATCAAGCCCAACCCGGACCCGCTGCGGCAGGACCCGGTGGCGCATGTCGAGAACTCCTGCGTGGGCTGCGGCCTGTGCGGCGAGGTGAGCCATGCGGCGGTGCTGTGTCCCAGCTTCTACCGCGCGCAGATCGTCGCCAATCCAGGCAAGTTCGAACGCTTCAAGGCGAAAGTCAGCGGCGCGATCATGGCCCGCTGGCAGGCCGGCGCCGACAAGGCCCGCGCGGCGCGCGCGTTCTGAAGCCATTCCTCCCCGTTGCGCAGCAATGGGGAGGGGGACCGCCGACGCAGTCGGTGGGGGGGGGGGGGGGA
>NZ_ALVC01000048.1:0-20780 GCF_000293195.2 Sphingomonas sp. LH128 | reverse complement strand
CGCGATCTTGCGCTGGCGCCCGGGCAATCGCTCATGCTGCCGTCGGCGCGCGTCGACCTTGGCGGGTCGATGGCGTTCTTCCGGCGCCGATCGGGGCTGATCGCGCTGGTCACCGGAGCGGCGCTGGCGATCGGCGCGGCGGTGACCTTCTCGATGCCGATCACGTACACGGCCGAGGCGGTCGTCAGCCTGCTGGCGCCGACCGACACGCCTGAGGCCGCGGCAAGCGCCGGGCGACAGGCCGGGCCTTCGCCGAACAGCTCTTACGTCGATACGCAAGTGGAGACGCTGAAATCGCGCGACCTTGCGCAGCGTGTCGCTTCCGCACTCGGCGTCCTCGACGGCAAGAGCGCGGCCCAGCAGGCCGAGATCGTCACCACGTACCAGAACAACGTCTCGGCCGTGCGCAGCGGCGAGAGCTATGCGCTCAAGGTCGCGTTCAAGGCGCCGAACGGGCAGGACGCGGCGAAAGTCGCCAACATGTACGCGCAGCAGTTCACCCAGATCGAGGTCAAGGCCGCGCACGAGAGCAACACCGAAACCGCCAAGCTGGTCGCGCCCCGGCTCGAGCAACTGCGCCAGCAGGCCCACGCCGATACCGAGCGGCTGCAGCGCTACCGCATCGCCAACGGCCTCTTGAGCACTTCGGGTGCCTCGCTGACCGAGCAGGAGATTTCCAGCTACAACCAGGAAGTCACCAAGGCCCGCGCCGAGGCGGCCGAGAGCCAGGCGCGGCTCGCGACGGCGCAGGCGCAGCTGCGCTCGGGATCGGCGGGCGACGACGTGGGCGAGGCGCTCGGTTCGGGCGTGATCGGCTCGCTGCGCGCGCGGGAATCGCAGATCGGCGGCGAGGTCGCCAACATGCAGGCGCGCTACGGCCCCAATCATCCCCAGCTCGTGCGCAGCCGGAGCGAACTCGCCGAAGTGCGCAGCGACATCAGGAACGAGATTACCCGCATCATGTCCAACCTGCAGGCGCAGCGCGACGTGGCGGACCAGCGCCTCGCCTCGCTCAGCTCCAGCCTCGGTGCGGCGCGCGGTAACCTTGCGCGCAACAACGCGGCGATGGTCGGCCTCGATGAACTGGAGCGCACCGCGCAGTCCTCGCAGGCGATGTACGAGACGTACCTCAACAGCTACCGCCAGCTGATCGCGCAGGACGGCACCCAGCGGCCGAACGCCCGCGTGCTGTCGCTGGCCGAGGTGCCGCTGCTGCCAAGCTCGCCCAACATTCCCATGAACATGCTGCTGGCGCTGGTGATCGGCCTCGGTGCCGGGCTTGCCGCCGCATACGTCGCCGAGGCGCTGTTCCGCGGCGTGACGACGTCGGACGAAGTCGAGCAGGGATTGGGCAGCCGCTACCTCGGCGCGATCCCGCTGCTCGCTTCGGTCAGCCGCAAGTCGCGGCGCGAGGTGCCCGCGATCACGCAGGAACCGCGCTCCGCCTTCGCCGAATCGTTCCGCTCGCTGCGCACCTCGATCGAGCAGGCGGTCTATGGCCCGGCGCAGATCATAGCGGTGACCTCGGCGCTCCCCAAGGAGGGCAAGACGACGGTGGCCTCCTGCCTCGCGCAGACGCTGGCGGTCAGCGGGCGCGGCGCGATCCTCGTCGACTGCGATTTGCGCGGGCGCGGTGTCAGCAAGCTGCTGCGCCTCTCGCCCGAGCATCCCGGCCTGATCGAAGTGCTCGAAGGCAAGGTTTCGCTCGCCGATGCGCTGGTGACTGGGGAATCGGGGCTCTGTGTCCTGCCGGTCAAGCCTTCCGACCTTGCCCATGACACGCTGCTGACCGGCGAGACTTTCACCCGGCTGCTGCAGGAACTGCGCGCCTGCTTCGATTATGTCGTGCTCGACCTGCCGCCGGTGTTGCCGATCGCGGCGGGCCGCACCCTCGCCGGAATGGCCGACGCGACGGTGCTGGTTGTGCGCTGGCGCAAGACGATGAAGGGTGCGGCGCGCTCGGCCCTGGGCATGCTGCCGCGTGAGAGCGTCAACGTCGTGGGCGTGACGATCAACCGGATGGACATGCGCCGCAAGCGCCTCTTCGGCTACTCCGACCCGGCCTACTTCTACCGTGAATACAAGGCCTATTACGCATGACACTGAACCTTGCCGAACCCCCGGTGGCGGGACGGCACACCCGGTTCAGCGAACCGCGCGTCGCCATCGTCCATTACTGGCTGGTGTCGATGCGCGGCGGGGAGCGGGTGCTGGAGCGGCTGCTCGGCCTGTTCCCGGGCGCGGACGTGTTCACCCACGTCTACGATGAAAGCCGGATGTCGGAGAGCATCCGCAAGGCCAACGTGACGACGACCTGGATCAACGGCTTGCCGTTCTCGCGCCGGTTGTACCAGTATTACCTGCCGCTGATGCCGATGGCATTGGAGCATCTCGACCTGACCGGCTACGACCTCGTCATCAGCAGCGAGAGCGGGCCGGCCAAGGGGGTGATCACCAGCCCCCATGCGCAGCACTTGTGCTACTGCCACTCGCCGATGCGGTATCTGTGGGATCACTACCACCTCTACCGCAAGGACGCCAATCCGATCGCCCGCGCGGCGATGCCGCTGATCTACCACCGGATGCGGCAATGGGACATGTCGTCCAGCGCAAGGGTGGACACGATCGTCGCCAACAGCAGCTTCATCCGCGAGCGCGTGCGCAAGTTCTGGCGGCGCGAGTCCGAGGTCATCCACCCGCCGGTCGATACGCGCATCTTCACCCCCAGCCTCGACGTCGATGATCACTACCTGTGGGTCGGCCAGATGGTGCCCTACAAACGCCCCGACCTTGCGGTGGAGGCGTTCAACCGCACCGGACTGCCGCTGCTCATGGTGGGTGACGGCGGGATGCTCGCCAGGCTCAAGCGCGTCGCCGGGCCGAACATCCGCTTCGTCTCGCGGCTGGGTTTCAACGAGTTGCGGCAGGCTTATGCGCGGGCGCGGGGCCTGGTGTTCACGGCGGAGGAGGACTTCGGCATCGTCCCGGTGGAGGCCATGGCCTCGGGCCGCCCGGTGCTGGCCTATGGGCGCGGCGGCGTGCTCGACAGCGTGGTGCCGGGCGAGACCGGCCTGTTCTTCGAACGACAGACGGCGGACTCGCTGGTCGACGGGATCGAGCGGTTCGAGCGCTGGCTTCCCGAATTCGACCCGAGCGTCGCGGTCGCGCAGTCCAACCGCTTCGCGCCCGAGCATTTCGATCGCAAGATCCTTACGGCGGTGGGGCAACTGTCATGAGCTTCACTTTCGTCGGCCTCGTGCAGCTGGTGATCGGCTTCGTGCTGCTGTTCCGCTCGATGCCCGCGATGCTGCTGTTCCTGATGGCCTCGGGCCTGTTCGGCGGGGCGGCGGCGCTGACGGTTCCGGCGCTGGGCAACAGCTCGATACCGCCGATCCAGTTCGCGCTGGTCTTCGTCTATCTGCGCGTGCTGATGCCGAGCGGCGGCTATTTCGAACTGTGGCGCGACGGGGTGAAGGACAACTTCCCGCTCGTGCTCTTCACGCTCTACGGCATGGTTGCCGCGCTGGTCGCGCCGCGCATCTTCGCCGGGCAGATCGATGTCGCGCCGATGCGCTTCGATGATGCGCGTAGCCTGTTCGATACGGTGCCGTTGAAGCCGACTTCGCAGAACATCACAGCCTGTGTGTACCTCTTGGGTGCCCTTATGGTCACGTTGAGTGCCTATGTGGCGGTGCGTACGGCGGGCGGAATCGAGGCTCTGGTCAAGGGCGGCGTCGTCATCGGCTGGGTCCACGCGCTGACCGGCCTGATCGCCTCGCAGACCAAGGGCACCTGGGTGCAGGACGTCTTCGCGCTGTTCCGCAACGGCGCCTACGCCCAGCTTGATCAGTCTTATCAAGGATTTAACCGGGTGGACGGGCTTTTCCCCGAAGCCTCCGGCTGGGCCGCCTTCGCGCTCGGCTGGTTCGTGTTCAACGCCGAGTGCTGGTATCGCTCGGTCTGGGCACGCCACACCGGCACGGCCGCGCTCCTGCTGGGCGGCGTCCTGTTCCTCAGTACCTCCAGCACCGCCTACGTCGGCCTCGCCTGCTACGCCGCGTTCTTCGCCGGGCGCGCCGCATTGTTCCCGGCCGCAGCGCAGCCGCAGCGGCTCCGGCAGGCCGCTGCCGCGCTCGTCGCGCTGGTGTTCCTGGTGGCGGTGGCAATCGCGGTTGTGCCTGGAATGGCAGCGAAAATCGGGCAGATGGTCGTGCATATGACGGTGGACAAGGGGACCAGCGTGTCCGGCCAGCAGCGCCTGTTCTGGGCCATGCAGGGAGTAACCGCCTTCATCGCCTCGGGCGGTCTCGGCATCGGGCCGGGCAGTTTCCGCTCGTCCAGCCTGTTCATGGCGATCCTTGGTACGATGGGCGTGATCGGGATCGGCACTTTCGTGTGGTATCTCATCAGCGTGGTGCGGCCGATCGGCGCCACCGTGGCCGCAAGCGGGCACGAGGCGATGATCGCGGTGATGCGGGCCTGCGCGGTGACGGCACCGATCATCCTGATCCCGGCAGCGGTGTCCTCCCCCAACAGCCACCCAGGCACCAGCTTCGCGATCTTCGCAGGCGCCGCGCTCGGCCTCAGGCGGATGATCCCGCACGTGGTGAGGAAGCCCGACCTGGCGATACTGGTCAGCCGCAAACTCTCCGGGTCGCCGCCGCAAGCCGTTGCAACTGCACGATCTTCCGGAGGTTCCGCCTGATGCATTTCCGCTCGATTAACGACCTCTACCGCGATGTCTGGCGTGGCCTTTCCCGGCTGCCGCAGGACATCGACCTGGTGGTTGGCGTGCCCCGCAGCGGGATGCTGCCCGCTTCTATGGTGGCCCTCGCACGCAACCTGCCGTTGGCGGACATCGATGGTTTCGCGGAAGGTAGGCTGCTCTCCTCCGGACATACCCGGCGTGAGGAAGGGACCGCTTCCTGGTTCGCTCATGTCCTCGTTATCGATGACAGTTGCCGCACCGGCGCCTCCATGCAGGAGGCGCGTGCGAAGCTGGCACACCTCGATTGTCGCATCACCTTCGCGGCGGTCTACGGCGCGCCGGGCAAGTCCGGCGGCGCCGACTTCGTGTTCGAGACTGTCCCGGAACCACGCGTTTTCGAGTGGAACGTGCTGCATCATCCGATCGTCTCGCGCTCCTGCTTCGACATTGACGGCGTGCTCTGCGTCGACCCGACCGAGCGCGAGAACGACGACGGCGCCCGCTACCTGAATTTCCTCGCCAGCGCCGTGCCGCTCCACCGCCCGCGCCGAGAGATCGCGATGCTGGTGACCAGCCGGCTGGAGAAGTACCGTGCGCCGACCGAGGACTGGCTGGACCGTCACGGCGTACGTTACGGCCAGCTCCGGATGCTCGACCTCCCCGACGCCGCCGCGCGGCGGCGCCTGCGGGCACACGGCAGTTTCAAGGCGGAAGTTTATCGCGAAGCCGCCTGTGACCTGTTCGTGGAGAGCGAACTGCCGCAGGCCCGCGACATTGCGCGGCTGTCCGGCAAACCCGTGCTCAGCCTTCAGGACCCGCAGATGCTGATGCCGGGGATGATGAACCCGCAGGCGATCCGCCATACGCTGGCTCCGCGCCGGTTCCGCGCGCGTGTTGGCCGGATGGTCTCGCGCGTGCTGCGAGCAGGGTAGCGGTGAAGCACCAGCCGGTGATCGATGCAGGGAGCGACGGGGCTGCGACGCCCCGCCATTCGCATCGGCGGCAGGTCTTCGTACCGGGTGATCTGCACAATCTCGGCGACCTCAAGCTGGTGCTGCAGAACCTTGCGGTCTCGCGAGGGGAGGGCGGAGCGGTGCGGTACTGGGCGCGGATCCCCGCAGCGATCGTCAGGCAGGTCGAGGAGGCAGGCGGCGAACTCACGCCGGGCAAGCGCCTGCTTCACTTCGCGGGCCGGGCCTTCGGGACCGATCTCGTGATTGGCGGCGGCCAGATCGTGCGGGACAACGTGTCGATCGCGTCGATGTTCGGCCTTGCACTGGCCGCCGTAAGCGCACGCGCGGGCGGCGGGCGCGTGGTCACGCGGGGGCTTGGGGTGAGTGTGATCCGTTCACGCTCCCGGCGTTTTCTCTGGCGCATGGTGCTGCGACGCTGCGCCGTGGTGAACGTGCGCGATGCGGCTTCCGCGCGTAATCTGGCCGATTTGCTGCCGGGCAAGGCGGTGGCGGTCCTCGCCGACATGGTGTTCCTGCCTACCGGCGCGTATGTAGAAGCCGAACGCGAGCCGGTCGCGCGCTGGATCGTGGTGGCGCCTTGCGACGACGGCAGCGAGCGCCGCTCGCTTGACGGCGCCGCGCTCGATGCGGTGCTGGATGCAGCGCAGGCGGCATTGCCCGACGCGCGGGTCGCCATTGCCTGCCACGACCCGCGCGAATCGATGGACAAGGCGTCCGCTGCCCGTCTCGCAAGCCGTTGGCAGGGGCGTGAGCCCCATGTCTTCGACAGTTTCGAACTGGAAACCCTGACGCAGCTCTATCGCGACGCCGCTCTGGTGGTGACGAACCGGCTGCATTCGCTGATCTTCGCGATCCTTGCCGATGCGCCCGCGCTGGCGATCGAGGACGGCACGGCCAAGGTCCGTGTCGTGGCCGACGACTTCGCGATTCCCCTGATCGGCCGTGAGGAGGCGGGCAAGGCCGGAGCCAAAGTCGCGGCGGCGTTGGCGTTCGATGGCGCGGCCCGGGCGCAAGTCAGGCAGGAACTCGGGCGCAGGGCGGCGCTCAACCTCGATTGATGCCCGAAAGGGCTAATCCCGCTGCGCCGCCGCTCGCCCGCCGTGGCACTTTCCGTCCAGGCGGGGAGACGGCATCACGGCACCGTGCAGTATCCCGCTGCCTCGACATCGGCGCGGCCGTCAGGCCCTGCACGATTCCCGGTGGTCCGGGTGATGCGCGCGATGACGGCGATCGTCGCGGCCATCGGCCTGTGCTCCTATGCACTGCCTGCCGCCGTGCGCGCGCCGGTCTCCGTGACGGCCCGATCCGGGCCGGTGATGCTCCGCAATCCGGTCGTGAAGCCGCCATTCGGTTCCGCCGCACCGGCAGCCGATACCGCCGGTTCACCCGAGGCAGCGCACCTGCTCAATGATGCGCGGCGTTTCGATGCGCGTCCGGGCCTCGCGAAGCCCTTCGCCTTCGCGGGCGGCGAGCAAGACCATCTGCGGGCGCTGACCTGCCTCGCTGCGGCGGGCTTGTACGAGGCGGGCGACGATGCCGCCGGGGAGCGTGCGGTGATGCAGGTGGTGCTCAACCGCGTGCGCCACGGGGTCTACCCGGCGAGCGTGTGCGGCGTGGTGTTTCAGGGGTCCGAACTATCGACCGGCTGCCAGTTCACCTTCACCTGCGACGGCGCGATGACGCGGCGGCCAGCGCCCGAAGCCTGGCGGCGTGCGCGGGTTCTCGCAGCGGCGGCGCTGTCCGGAGCGGTGGACCCGGCGGTGGGCGATGCTACGCATTACCATGCGGACTACGTCTATCCCTACTGGGCGCCGAGCCTCACGAAAGTCGCGCAGGTCGGCGCGCATGTGTTCTACCGGTTCGCCGGAGGGCATCTTGTCCGCCCGAATGCGCCGGAGCCCGTGATCGAGCGGCTCGGGGCACTTATGGGATCGGAACAGGCAGAAGTCGAAACCACCGCAGCGTCCTTGCCTACCGTCACGGAGCCCGCATTTACCGCCGCACATCCGTCCGTCATGGCAGGGAACCCCGGCGGTGTTCAGGGTGATGCGATACTCCTCGCCATCGATCCGGCGACACCTCCGGGACGGTGGGCAATGGATGCGCTCTCCCGCTGCGCGGGCAAGGCCAATTGCCGTGTCGTTGCCTGGCCCTCTCCCGCAATGCTGGAGGCCAACCGCCTGCGGTCGCCGTTCCAGCGCGACCTTCCGGTCTTCGTCTTCATCCGCGACCCGGCGAGCCACCGCGACCTGGCGCTGTGGGATTGCTCCGCCGTGACCCGTCCGGATATGCGGCAATGCCTGCCGCCCGACCGCGTCGCCGTCCAGAGACTGCTCCATACTCCGCTTTAAGGTTAAGAAACCGTCAGATTTCCTGCTCCCGTGCGGACCGGCGCAAGCCCGGGGCCGCGCGTCCCGTTGCGCCTTCCGGAGGGTATGATCGCCCGATATGCGGCCGATCCGGATTCGCCCTCTGGAGCAACGACAATAATGTCCGAATACGGTTTCCCTCTCTCTCGACGTCACCTGATCGGCGCGCTTGCGACCGCTCCCCTCCTTCCTTCCATCGCACGGGGCGCTACCCCTTCCATCAGCCGGCTGATGGTGCAGGGGCGTCCGCAAGACACCCAATCGCCCTACAAACTGGCTAACATATTGCCTGCGCTCGACAAGCTGGGCGGCGTGCGCAAGATGCGCTGCCGCGAGCCTTACAGCGGAACCGCAGGCTGGGCGACTTACGTGGGCCTCGCAAGGGCGGGCGTGCGGTTCTGCTTCACGCTTTCGGTGCGGGACATCCGCAAGAGCATCGCCGACATGAAAGCGTTCGTGGCGACCGTTCCCAATTCGATCTTCGCCATCGAGTTTCCCAACGAGCCGGATCTCAATCCGGTCACCTACAATGGCGTGACCGACAAGCGCATGGGCTTCCGCACCGGTAATGCACCGGCCCTGATGGCGTTCATCAAGGACTTCCATGCCGCCATCAAGGTGGACCCGGTGCTGCGCTCGATCCCGCTGGTCGCCAGCAACGACTTCATGCAGGCACAGCAGGCGCCGTACACCGACTTGGCCAATTCCCACATCTACCCGACGCCGCCGTCCGACGTCGCCGGGCGCGTGGCGGGGTTCAAGCAGAAGGTGGTCGAGAGCAAGACCACCCAGGGCATCATCACCGAGTGGGGCCGCACGACGGGGGGAAGCGCCAGCAACAATACCTCGCCGCCGGTCACGATCGCCCAGCAGGCGACGTTGCTGGCGTCCGACGTCAAGACCGCGATGGCGCAGTCCTACGTCCACACGATCAGCATCTACGAGCTGTTCTGCTGGAAGGGCACGAGCGAGATCACCAATTTCGGCCTGTTCAACACCGACCTGACACCGCGCCCGGCGGTGGCGGCGATCCGTTCCGCGGTAGGCGCGTGAGGATCAGGCCCCGGTTATCGCCGGGGCCCTTCGCCCTTTCCTGAAGCGGGCGATCGCGGTGCGTGCGAGGCCGAGCAGTTCGGCCTCCGCGCCCGCGCTTCGCCCGCTGCCGATCCACAGCAGGTGGAGCATGCCGAGGTAGGTCAGCGCGCCCAAGGGTGCGAGCACGGCGATGCGTGCGATGGGCATCGCACCGACTTGCAGCAGTTCGTGATCGGCCGCCAGTACCGCCGCCGCCATCACGACCACGGCCAGGATGGTACGCCGATGCGCCTTCATCTGATCGAGAATGGGGAGTCCGGTCAGCTTCGTGACGAGCGCGGACGTGATGAACAGGCCCAGCACCGAACTCAGCAGCCGTCCCCAGACCAGCCCCATCAGGCCCCAGCCCATAAGCCCGACCGTCACGCAAGGGACGCGCAGCGCCAGTCCCCAGACGTCGCGCACGAAGAGCGTGCGGGTGGCCCCTTCGGCCATGGCCAGGGGGCGCGATCCGGTCACCAGCGTCTGCAGCGCGTAGCTGAAGCCGATCACCTGGATCAGCGGCACCGTTATCAGCCATTTCTGCCCGAGCGCCACGCGCACCATCGGGTCGGCGAGCAACATGAAGCCGACCGCGATCGGCAAGGCGACGATGCCGATCGCGCCTTGCGCGGTCTGGTAGGCGGTGCGCAGCCGGGCCCGGTCGCCCTGCATGCGGGCGAAGCTGGGAAACAGGGTCTGGACCAGCGGCGTCGTCGCCTCGCGGCTCGGGATGGCGGAGACGTTGTCGGCCATCGAATAGGCGCCCAGCTGCGCGGTCGGCAGGAACAGGCCGATCACCAGCTGATCGAAGCGCCAGTTCACCTCGTTCATCACCTGGCCGAGGAACAGCCAGCTGGAGAAGCCCAGCAGGTCACGTGAACGCGAGAGGGTGAAGCGCGGCCGGTAAGGCACGACGAGGTAGCTCAGCACCGTACCCAGCGCGCCGCCGATCGCCGATCCCACCACGATAGCCCAGTAGTTGCGCAGCCACAGCGCCAGCCCAACGGAGATCGCCAGCGCCGACAGCTTCTGCACGATCTGCAGCATGATCATCGGCCGGAAATTCATCGCCCGCATCCGCAGCGAAACGAGCGGATTGGTGAGCCCCGCCAGTGCGCCGGTGATGCCCGACAGCACGAAGAGCGGCGCCAGCCTGTCGTCGCCGTAGAGCCGGGCCAGCGGTTCGGACGCCAGCGCGAAGCCGCCGGCAATGAGGGCCGCGCGCAGCAACGACATGGTCCAGGCGCTGTCGATGTGCGCGGGCGTCACCTCGTCGCGCTGGATGAGGGCCGATCCGACCGAAAGCTCGGTCAGCGCGACCAGTACGCCCAGCACCGTCGTGCAGATGGCGACGAGGCCGAAGTCCTGCGGCGTGAGCAACCGCGCCAGCACGACCAGCGCGCCGAGATTGGCGAGGTTGGTGGCTATTCGCGTTGCCCCGAGGGCTGCGGCGCCGCGCGCTACACCGACCTTGCTCATGCGGCGCTGGCCGGGCGTGGCTGGCGCAGGTCGTCCCAGATGCCGCGCGTGGTGCGCCAGCCGACCGCCAGAGCGCGCTTGCTGGGGGCCTGAAAAAACGAGCGCAGGATCAGCCACAGCGCCGCGCCGTTGCTGCCGAAGCGGCGCTTGATGTCGGCTTCCACCAGCTTGTGCTGTGAGTGGATGCGCGCCCGTTCGCCCGCACGCTCGACGTCGGCGAGGAGGTTGGCGAAGATGGCGCGGTGGCCGGAGAGCACCTTGTTCATATTGGTCGTGATCCGCTCGTGCGGGCCACAGTTGAACCGCACCAGCGGCAGGCGCGCAACCCCCATGGGTCCGATACGGCGCAAACGGAACCACAAGTCCCAGTCCTGGCAGCTTGGCAGCTCCGGATTGAACCCGGTTGCCTCCTGCAGCGCCGATCGCCGGATCACCGCGCCCGACGTGCTGCCGAGGCCATTGGCGCAGCGCAAGTCGAGCAACGAGGGGTTGTCGCGCGGCCGGTGGATCTTCTCCACCTTGATGCCGACGAGGCGAAATCCGCAGAACAGGCCGACCAGATCGGGCCGTTCTTCCAGCAGTGCGAACTGGCGCTCCAGCTTATCCGGCTCCCACGCATCGTCGGAATCGAGGAAGGCGACCCATTCCGAGCGCGCCCGTGCGATCCCGGCATTGCGCGCGACATTGGCGCCGCCGTGCTGCATCTCGACCAGTTCGATGGCCGGATCGTCCTGCGCCAGCGTGCGGACCCATTCGATCGTGCCGTCGGTTGAGCCGTCGTCGACGATGAAGATCCGCGCGACTGGCAGGGTCTGCGCCTTTATGCTGGCGATGGCCTCGGGGAGCAGGTCCCGGCGGTTGTAGGTCGGGATCACCACGTCGATGGTCGGGCCTGCGTGCTTCATCGCGGCTGTCCTCCTGAAACCTGTTTGATGACGTCCATCAGGCCCGAGCCCGCCGCCTTCCAGGTGAAGCGCGCGGCGCGGCGGCGACCCTGCGCGATCTTGAAGGCGCGCAGGGCGGGATCGCTGCGCAGGCGCACGATGGCCTCGGCCCACTCGTCCGGGCGGTCGGTGCCGGCGTAGATCGCGGCGTCTCCGCAAGCCTCGGGGATCGCGCCGGCCGGGCTGGCGACCACGGGGCAGTCGCACAGCATCGCTTCGAGCGGGGGGAGTCCGAAGCCTTCGGTGCGCGAGGGAAACAGGATCGCCACCGCGCCGCCGAGAAGACTCTTGAGTTCGCCGTCATCAGGGCGTCCGGCAAAGATCGTGCCCTCGGGCGGACGGAGCCCCGACGCGGCGAGCGCCTCGCGCTGCGGGCCGACGACCACCAGCCGGGTCGGGGCGGCCGCGCCGGAGGAGAAGGCGTCGAAGACGACCGCGTTGTTCTTGTAGGCCTTGGGACTGCCGAACAGGACGGCGTAGCTCCCCGGTATCAGGCCAAGGCGTTCGCGCAGGCCGTTGTCCTCGGCCGCGTCGAGGATGTGGTCGGCCCCGTTGGCGATGACGCGCGTGCGCCCCTTATCGGCGATGGCATGCTGGTGCAGCAGGCGGCGGGAGAATTCCGAGACGGTCAGCGTCGCCTTGCTCGATCTCCCCAGCAGCGGCGTCAGCCAGCGATAGCCGATCCGCTGGCGGGCCGGATAGCCGCAGTCGGAGAACAGGAACTGCACGTCATGGATCATCGTGATCTTGTTGCGGTGGGCGATCGGCGCGAGGTTGGCGAGGTTCACCAGCACCCCGTCGCGGCTCGCCAGCGGCAGGATGACCTGTTCCCAGAACTGGTCGGTTCGCGCGTAGTCGCGTCGCTCTATGGCTTGTAGTGGCGGCACCCAGTCGGCTTTTGTCGCCGTCATCAGATAGGCGCGGGGCCGGTGTTCAAGGGGGATCAGCGCCAGCATGCGGTCGCACTCGCGGATCAGCCGGTCGGCGACGCGGTGGACGCCGTTCAGCCCGCCGGAATAGAATTTGCCGTTGAAGTAGATGGGGCGCGGCATGGTCACATCGTCTCGACGCGGCGCGGATCGATGCGGCCGGTCATGAGGTCGCGAAGCGCGATGAGGTTGCCCAGCAGGCGCCCGCGCCGGTCGATGTGCGGTTCGGGATAGAAGCTGCGCAGCGCGTTCGAGGCAAGGTTCTGTACCAGTAGCCGCTGGCCGAGGTTGGGCTGCATCGTACCCTTGCGCCACAAGTGGACGAGGTTGGCGACTTGCGAATAGCCCAGCCGCTTGCCCGGCGACCGGGCGCTGCGGGTGCCGAGGTGGATGCCGGTCAGCCGATCGCCCGACACCAGCCTGCCGCGCTTGCCGAGCTGGTGGGTAAAGTCGATGTCCTCCTGCCAGCCGTAAAGCGGCAGCGCCTCGTCGAACCACAGCCTGTCGATAGCCGAAGCGCGCACGGCCATGTTGCAGCCGTAGAGCGCCTGTCGCGGCCGGAGCGGAGTGAAGGCGGGCAGGGTGTGGCCGTCCAGCCTCAGCGCTGCGGCGTCGAAGGGGATTTCCTCGCCGTGGATGCCGTCGGCCAGCAGGTCCCCGGTCGCCCCGACGATGCCCTGGTCGGCGAACGTCTCCTCGATCACCGCGAGGTAGTCGTTATGGACGACGAAATCGTCGTCGAGGAACACTATCACGTCGGTCCTGTCGCTCAGGTAACGCAGGGCCGCGTTGCGCTGGCGGCACAGGCCCTTGTCTCCTAAGATCACGCGGGCGGGCATGCGTGCCCGATCGATGCCCGCCACGTCGTCCGGTCCGGTGGCCGAGACGAGGATGCCGTCGGGCAGGCGGCTTTGCTCGGCAATGCGGTCCACCGTGCGGGCGAGCAGTGCGGCACGGCCGACGGTGGCGAATACGACGTGGATGCGCATGAGACTATACTCCCCCGGCCGCGCGGCGGTCGCGGAATGGCAGGATGATGGCGGTCGGGGGGCTTTCGGGGGCGTCGCTCACGCTGCGCCGCACTGCCGCAAAAAGGCCGGAGCGGCCGTCGTCGAGGAGCCCGGCGTAGCCATCGAGCAGGGCATCGATCCAGCGATTGGGGGACAGCGCGAGGGCGCGGGTGGCGCGGTGCGCGTTCTCGCTCATTTCGCGTGCCCGCGCGTCGTCGGCGAAGATCGCACCGAGACCGGCGGCGAAGGCGCCCATGTCCCGCGGATCGACGGCAAGGCCGGCGCCCGCCGCTACGATGTCCGGCGCGATCAGCGCATCGCGTGAGGCGATGACGGGCAGGCCGCTCCACAGAGCTTCCACGGCGGCGAGGCCGAACGGCTCGATATGGCGGCTGGGCATGACGACTACTCGGGCATCGCGGGCGAACTGGCCGATTTCCGAAGGCTTGCGGCGGCCGAGCCAGGCCATCTCCGGGTAACGGCGGCGCAAGTCGGCAAGCATGTCGCCGTCGCCGATGGCGGTCAGCCGCACTCCGGCGCGGCGGCAGGCTTCGGCCGCCAGGTCTATACCCTTGGTCGCTTCCATGCGGCCGACGAACAGGACGCCCCGGTTCTCCTCGGCGGGTATGCGCTCGGGAGTCCACGGGACGACCGGATTGGGCAGTACCGCCATGTCGCGCTCCGTCAGACCGGAGCGCGCGAAAAATCCGGCCATGCCGCCGTGGATCAGCAGCACGGGAGGCGGCTGGTCACCGATGACGCCGTTCTGGATGCCCTGCCGGGCGCTGCGCCACAGCTTCGATACCTTGCCGCGCCGGTCGCAGGCGGAGGTAAGGCAGGCCGCGCTCATCGGCGTGGCGGGGCAGGGCGCGTCCCGGCCGAAATGGAACATCGCGCCATTGGGGCAGGTGAGAAAGAAGTCGTGCGCGTGGACCAGCATGCGCTCGCGGACTGGCCGCATCGCTGCGAACAGCGCGGGCGAGAGGATCTGCGACCAGCCGTGGATATGATAGACCGTTCGCGGGGTGTCGTGGCTGGCGATCCATTGCGCCACCATCGCCGCTGCCGGGCGATTGTAGAGGCCGTGCACCATCGCCTTGGCGCGGCTGCCCTCCAGCAGCCGCCCGTGGCCAAGGGCAACGACCTCGATGCCATCGGCCTCCAGTTCGGGATTGCCTGCGGACCCGCACAGCAGTGTCACGTTCTGTCCGCGCCGCGCGAACTGCACCGCTGCCTCCAGCGCAAGGTGCGAAGCGCCGCCCTTGGCGTGGGCAAGGTCGTTGATGATGACGATGCGGTCGATCATCCGGCCACCGCAAGCTGGCCGGTCAGCGCATGAATGGCATCGGTCGCGCCTTGCAGCAGGTCGGTATGGACTTTCTCGTCGACGCCCTGCTCGATGGCCGTCACCGCAAGGTCGGCGACGTGCATCGGGCTCGTCTCACGCGGGTCGATGACGAAGGCGCCGCGTTCGGTCAGTTCGAAGAAGCTGCGCAGCTTGCTGTCCCAGGCAAAACCTATCGTCGGTACCCGGTAGGAATAGGCGACGATGCAGGCATGGAGGCGATGGGCGAGCACGCAGTCGAAACCGGACAGGGCATGGGCAAGTTCACGCGGCTCGGCGAAGTCGGGGGCGAAGTCGATGCCCGGCTCGCGGCCGATCCGGGCCTTCAGGCGGTCGCGGAACAGGCGGTCCTCCGGACTGCCGTTGGTGAACAGGACGACGTCGCGCCGAAGCGCCGTCAACTGGCGCGCCACGGCGCGCATCCATGCTTCCAACTGCCCGTCGTCGTGGGCACCCTCGTGATGAAGGCGCAGGGCGATAGGGGCCGTCACGCAGAGCCCGACGCGCGGCGGCCCGGATATTCTCGGTGTACCGTAATGTCGGGCGCTGAGAAGGCCGGGGTCCGGTGCGATCGTGGCCGGTCCGATGCCTTGGGTGCCCATGGTCGCGCGCCAGGTTTCGGCGGAGAGGTCGTCGCGAACCGATATGTGCAGCAGACGCGCCGCCCGCAGTTGCTCGGCCAGCCGTGTGCGTCCGGCGGTGGACCATTCCGCAGAGACGCCGACGCTTGCGATCGCCACCGGCAGTCGGCGGGCATTGGTCAGCTTGAGGGCTTCGGCGATCTTTACCGGAAAGTTCTGGTCGACATCCTGGAACAGCGCACCGCCGCCGATGATCACGCCGTCGCAGGCGGCCAGCGCCGTCTTCCAGCGCGGCGCAAGGCGATAGCGTACCAGCACCAGCAGCAGAGCGGGAACGAGCAGGGCACGCAGACCGGCCGGGAGGCGCTCGATGATCGATAGTGCAGTCGTACGGCGGCGCCCATGAGCGGCGCTGAAGCGGGTGCGCCCGGCGAGGTCGATCGAAACCGGCTCCATGCGCGGCCGGGCGCGGCGCAATTCGCCTTCCAGGCATTCCGCGATGATCCCGTCGCCCAGGTTCGGGCTGTACTTGACGTTCAGTATGGCGACGCGGGCGGCCGCAGGGGTTTCATCGGCGGAATGGTCGATGGTTTCCTCCGGCTGATCGGGGGTGTCTGGCGGATTCGAGAGGTGTTGAGCGTCGCGCGGATCGTCGAGCATCAATCGTTCGGCGGCTTCCATGGACGATCCTGTTTCCGGTTGCGGACAGACTGCATCCCGCGGCGCGGATCGGACGACCGCGACTGCACTGCAACAAGGCCAAGAGTATGAAATCGCAGCGCTCTGGCGAAGAGGTGCGAATGGGGGGCTACCGAAGGGGTAGGGCGGGGCACGGTGTGCGGATGGTCAGGACAACGGCCTGCCGTATTCTACCAGATCGGCCAGCGCGCGTAGCTGCTCGGGCAGTTCGGCGGACAGTCCGAAGCACTCGTAGAAGTTCACCGTAGCGCCCAGCATGGCGACCGCGACGGTGCTAGCAGGCAGCCCGCGCTCCGCCAGTCGCGCGTAAGTGGCGGCGAGCTGGTGCGACACGGGCGCGAAGTCGCGGTAGTCGATGTCGGCGCTGGTACGCGCGAGGCGATCAAGGCAGTCCCTGACGGTGTCGCGCTCGGTTTTTGAAGTATCGTGCATATCGACCCCTTCGAAAATCCGTCTTGTGAATCGGAAAACCAAGGGACGCGCCGCGTAGCTGCGCCCACTGCGTTGTATCGGGTCATCAATTGTCCGAAGCCAATTCTATGAAGTCGTCATCATTTCGCGCCGCCCGAGGCATCGCACTAACCCTTTGGAGGGAGACGGTTTACCCCAACTGCGCGAAAGGGTTGCTGCAGGGGTTGTCCGCGAAGAGCCCGTGGTACTCCAGATGGCCGGGATCGTCGGACCCGTCGTGCCTGGTGGCGAGGACGAACTCCGTCAGCAGCTTGCGGTCGAAAGCATCGAAGCGCTCCGCGATCCCGGGTTGCCGCAGCGCGAACCACCTGGCGCCGCCGAAGACTTCCAGCAGGTGCAGCGCTCCGGCTTCCATGTAGCCCAGATACCCGTGGCGGGCGCCGAAATCCTTCGCGAAAAGGGCGAAGTCGGCGTCGCTCATGGTGAAGGGGCCGGCCAGGCGGTGGAGGACGGCGCGCAGCGCAGCGCCGCTACCGCCGCGGGCGACGAGCCCCGCGACCCCGCCGGTGATGCCGACGCCCGCAATGCCTATGCCTGCCAGCGCGGTGCGGCGCGTGATTTCGGTCATGCCAGCACCTGCCGCGCGGCGCGGATCGACATGGCGGCGACCGTCAGGCTGGGGTTGCTGGCCGAACAGGTCGGAAATACGCTCGATCCCACGACGACGAGATTGCGCAGCGTGTGATGGACCTGTCCGCCATCGACCACGGAATCGCCCGGGTCGGTGCCCATGCGCAAGCTGCCTTGCAGATGGCTTTCAGTCGGCCGGACGGAGCGGCGCTCTATGCGCTCCACCGGAATGCCGGACAGGATATCGGGGAGTTGTTCGAAGGCCCGCTCGGCGCCCGCCACTGCATAGGCTCCAGGTTCGCCGCCGACGACCTTGGCCCGTCCGTCAGTATCGATCTCGACCGCGCATCTTTCGTCCGGCAGTTCCTCGGCGACGATGACGATCGGCAAGCTCTGACGCCAGCGGCCCGGCTCCGTCCTGAAGCCGAATTTCCAGCGATTCTCGAAATAGAGCAGCGCCGCGCCGGACGTCTTGCGGAACGGGCCGTCGTAGGCGCCATAGTCCAGGCCTGTGGTGATCGTGCTGCCATCGAAGTTGTCGATCCCGTCGAGCATGGCTTCCACCTCGATGCCGTAGGCTTCATGCAGGCCCTTGCCGACCGGCCCCTGCTCGATTCCGGATCGCAGCAGGATGGCGGGCGAGTGGATGGCGTTGGCGCCCAGCACGAAAAGGTCGCCGTGCACCGTGAACTCCCGTCCCCCGGAGCGGAACTGCGCCGAGCGCACCACCCCGCCGGAAGCGTCTAGATGGGTGACCTCGGCGCCCGGGCAGACTGTGACGGAGGCATGCTGGAAAGTGTCCATCAGCCCGTTGTTGGCGGTGAACTTCGCATCGACCGGACACAGCGAGCAGCGATGGTTGGCGCAGCAGGACGGCCGGGTCGCCGTCGCCACGCGGGCGCGGGCGGTCGGCATGACGAAGTGGAGATCGGGCCGGGCACGTTTCAGCCGGGCGTCCGGCGTCGAGGGATGATGCGGCGGCTGGGGGAAGGGCCGCGAGCGGGGCAGGACCCGGCCCATTGCCTCGTCGCCGGAGATGGCCATGATCTCCTCCGCCTCGCAGTAGAACGGTTCGAGCTGCGCGTAGTCGAACGGCCAGTCGCGTGCCGTTCCGTACAGCGAATGCAGGCGGAAGTCGCTCGGGTGGAAGCGGGGCGTCTGCGCGAACCAGCAGTTGGTGCCGCCGCCGAAGCCGATCGTGAAGTTCCACGGGTGATCGCCGGTATTGGCGAAGGTCGATCCGGGCTCGATACGGCTTTGCCTGCCGTCTTCCCACTGGTCCGCATGGCTGCGGATCTCGCCCCATTCCAGCACCAGTACCCTGCCCGCGCGCGCATGCTGCAAAGCTTCGTGGAGGAAGAAGCCGGAGCCGAAACCTGACCCGATCACCACCGTATCGAAGTGATGACCGGCGATATCTTCCGCGCGGACCTGCGTTTGCAGCCTGGTCATGCAGGCGTGCCCGTGTCCGGCGAGGCTACGCTATTTACGAAGTGAGGGACGATCTTCGGTCCGGACCTGTCCACGATGTGCGCATCCTTGTCGAAGTACCGCAAGTCGATGAAATGAATTTCTTAGGAAAGTTTCCATAGTTCTGTCGGCCTCGCAAATGGACATGATTGATTAATCCGATCGGATAGCGGGTTTGGCATTTGGACAAATCACAAATTAATCTCGGCATTCTCACTCGAGAAATTGCGAGCAGCTTCGGCTGCGCAAATTGGGGGTAATCCCAATGGTGCAATTGGAGCGGTCGCCCGGATGCGCGATTTTGTCTGGCCAGACACAAGGCGGCAACATGGGGGCATGTAGTGGCGAGCCAGGCATTGATCGACGCAAATCCAGGCATCGGCGTTTCCCATGCTCCGCGATCGCGCGGCGCGGCACCGGCGCGCCGCCTGTTCATCAATGGCCGCTTCCTCGTCCAGCAGGCGACCGGGGTACAGCGCGCGGCCCGCGAGATCACGGTCGCGCTGGACCGGATGCTGGGCAGCGGGGGTATCGTCGCCGACGTAACGCTGCTGGTGCCGCCGGGACCATGGGTCCAGCCCCTTTCCCTGGATCACATCAGGGTCGAGACGGTCGGTCGCCACACCGGGGTGCTGTGGGAGCAACTCGACCTGCCTCGCCATGCCCGTAGCGGTACTCTGCTGTGCCTGGGCAACAGCGCGCCAGCGCTGGCGCTGATCGGGCGCGAGGCCGACGTGGTGGTGATGATCCATGACGTCTCGTTTCTCGACCATCCGCATGCCTACAAACTCACGTACCGTGTGGGTCACCGGTTGATGCTGCCGCTGCTGATGCGCGGCGCGCGCGCCATCGTCACGGTTTCGGAAACCGAGCGCGAGCGGCTGGCACGGCTGGCTCCGGCTGCGGCGCCGAGGATAAGCGTCGCGCCCAATGGTGGCTGGAGCGCCGATGTCGTGCCATCCTCCGGTCAGGGGAAAGTAATGCCGCCGCCTGGCTACGGGCTCTACGTCGGCTCGCTGTCGCACCGGAAGAATTTCGCGCGCACGCTGGAGGCCGCCATTCGCCTTGCGCGTGAGGACGGGCTGCATTTCGTCTTCGTCGGCTCGTCGGGCAAGGTGCTGCGCCGGCCGCGATGCGAAGTGCCTGCCGATGTCGCGGGCCAGATCCACTTCGTGGGCCAGGTCAACGATGCCGCCAGTCTTGCGCGGATCTACCGTGACGCGCGTTTCCTGCTGTTCCCTTCGCTTTACGAAGCGTGCCCGCTGCCGCCAGTCGAGGCCGCGCATTTCGGCTGTCCGGTGGTGGTCTCCAACATCCCCTCGATGTGGGAGCGCTGCGGGCGGGGGATGACCTATTGCGACCCGCTGTCGGTCGATTCCATGCTGCGTGCGGTGCGCAGCGTGCTGCCGGATTCCGCGTGGCGAGACCGCGCGATCGCAGCCGGACATATGATGGCGCAGCGTCGATGCTGGCAGGATCAGGCGGCCTTGATCTGCGTCGCGGCACTGGGCGCGAATTGTCTTGCGGACCGGGCCTTGGGGGGTGGGGCCACGGTGGCGGCGGCGGAGTTTCAAGGCTCCGTCGCCGTCTCAGTCTGACCGGGTTCAGGCCGTAGCGGGCACCGAAGCGCAGTCCGGGAACGGGACATCCTCCACGGCTGCCGTGCGGAGCCGTTCCGTCTTGATCACCGCCACCACGCGGGCGATTTCCGCCGATGCCAGCCCGGAACCCATGGGCAGTCCGAGCAGTGAGCCGGAAAGGCTTTCGGTGACCGGCAATGCGTCGCGGGGGGCATCGGCGAGGTGGTCGTGCAGGTGCAGGCCGCGACCGTACCAGAACCGCGTCTCGACGCCCGCTAGGTCCGTTGCCGATTGCAGGGCTTCGGCCGTTGCCGCATCGGTGCAGCGGTGGATCACGTAGTTCGATGCGACATGCGGCGTCGTCAGCAGGTCTTCGGCGGGCAGCCCGGCCTGTGCGAACGCTGCCTGATAGGCCCTTGCGGCGCGCCCGAAATCGGCGCGCTTGGCCGACCAGCCGTCGAGTTCGGCGAGGGCTACGGCAGCGTGATACTCGCTCATCTTGCCGTTCAGGCTGGCGCTCTGACTGTTGCGCGATCCCATGAAGCCGAAGTTGGTCGCCTGCGATGCCTTGGCG
>NZ_ALVC01000047.1:0-29289 GCF_000293195.2 Sphingomonas sp. LH128 | reverse complement strand
CCGCCAATCTTCGCCGCATCACTCCGCCTGCCGCCATCCAGGATCGAGGCCATCGCCAAAAGCCGTCGCACCTGCTGCGCATCATCGCTGCGCCGGGCAAAAGCTCGCAAGTCTGACCCTGAATAATCGCTTCGCACAACCAACGACGCCGCCATCACAAGCCTCCATCTGCTCGCGATGGTGAATCAGAAAAATCTGCTCTTGGGAATCCCAATGAGTCAGCCTCAAAGGGATTTGGTATAAATTCTCGAAGGAAGCGCAGACACGACCCATTTTAATGGATGCCGATCGGCATGCCACGAGTGCGGTAATGTCGACGAGAGTCACGCTTAAGCTCGAACGAACGATTTTAGATCAGGTTCTCCGCTTCGACCCTTCATTCAGTCGGTCCGAGACACCTGTTACTTTTGCGGAATTGATCGGTGCTCTTTGCCCGATGCTGGACGTCGACATATTTGTGGATGTGGACCAGAAAGTCACCAAAATTCATTCGCACAATTGGTTCGAAGAAGACCGGATCACTTGGCTTCGGCGCATTTCTCTGCCGCATGTCAATAAGGCCATCAACGTATCAATCGAGCAAGTCGAGGCAGAGATAGCTGAGGCAGCGCAGCGGCTGACTTTTGTTGATCCGAGTGATCCAACTGCGGGCCTCGCGGCGGTATCGGGCGTTGCAGCACGAGGTATTCGCGCCGTCGGCATGCTTCGTGCGACCGAAGGCTTCCATCAGTACGCGAATGAGTTTTGGGGAGCAATTGACTATCAGCCGGCTGGACCGCGCCGATCCTTTGGATCTCCACGATCGGATGAGCTTCTGGCTCGCTGGGCGACCGATCAAGCAACACTCGCGGCGAAATTAGTCTCGCCAGGGCCGCAGCAGCGCATCGTCGCTTACCGCGTAGCGGATTTCAAAGGCGATGCGAGCTCGATCGCCTCGATCAGCTTTGATCGTGACTGGCTAACCCTTGAGGAGGTATTCGAAAAGGCTTGCCGCGTAGGAAAAGTCTACGCCCCCATCAGACAGTCTTCCGCCCGAGAAGAAGATTGGTCTATCGGGATTGTAAGGGAGAGGCAATCTGGGCTAATGGACAACTACTTTTCACATGAGCTTGAGTTTATCGTGCCGATTATAGAGGGCGTGGATGCAAGTAGCAGTGCCTATTTTGCGATTCCATTAAATGAACGGCCGGCAACTTTCTCTTTTCTCGCAATGATGAACAAGATGGGTGCAGACCGGGGGGTGAATATCTCGGGGCGATTTATTGAAAACTTCGCAGTCGCGCGGTACGTGGGGCAAGACTCGCCTAGGCAAGGGCTTAAGCGTGGCGCAATGATCAATTGTGCCGTTCTAGAACTGGCGTTTGCTCAAGCGTGCGAAGGGGCAGTCGAGTAACTTTGTTGATTATTCCATTTTTTCTTAGCTTGTTTCCGCAACAGAGCGGAAGCTATCCGACCTTAGTGGCTGTGGACTGAATGGTCTGGAGTCGATCTTAGCCATTTCGTTGATCCTTCCGCGAACACTCAATTGAGCATCTGCGCGCGCTCCGCGCGGATGCGCAATCGAGCGCGGAGTTCCCGACATGAAGATCATCAGTCTCGCCGCCAACAAGGGCGGCGTGGGCAAGACGTTGATGGCCGCCTCGCTGGCGGTGCTGGCGCAGCAGGACTGCGAGGCAGAGGAGGGAGTGGCCGGGAAAGGCAAGGTCGCGATGTTCGACCTCGACCCGCAAGGCAGCCTGACGGCATGGTACAACGCCCGCCAGCGCGACGGTCCGCTTCTCGTAACGCCCATGCTCCGCACGCTGGCTCTCAGGCTCTACACCCTCAACCGCAAAGGCGTTCGGTACGCCTTCATCGACACGCCACCGGGCTACAGCGAGTACAGCGGGAAGGCCGTGGACGTGGCAGACCTCGTGTTCGTGCCGGTGCGGCCGGGCGAACTCGATTACAAGGCGGTCCTGCGCAACCTGCAGCCAATGCTTTTTCGGGCCCAAACGATCGTGGCGCTGCCGAACGCCGGATTGTTCCGCAGCCGATCGATGGGCGACCTAGTTCGGCGGCTGGACGCAGAGCGCAGGGACAGACTTGCGCCAGTCCACCACCGTATTGACCTGCCGCTGAAAAACGGACTGACCCTGCCCGAGACGCAACCGAACTCCGCTGGAGCGCAGGAACTCAGGCGGATCTGGGCACAGATCCGGGAGAGGCTGGGAGCATGAGGATGCACGACATGTTGGAAGTAGATCTGCAGCAGCGCGGGCAGGCGCGCGCCATCGCCGAGCCGTTGTCGCCGCCGCGACGGAGTTTGGGAGGGCGCAGGAGGCGGATCAGCGCGACGCTCGACCAGCAACGCTACATCGCGTTCAGGACCATGGCGGCCACCCACGGTCTGAGTGGCGACGACCTGACTGTAATCGCGATCGATCGGTTGCTGGCAGGCGCTTGACGCCAGCTGGAATGTCATTGCTGGAAGGAAGCAGAGGAATGTCCCGATCACCCACCGCGGTGATCGGGACATTCTTCTGCCGCCACCGAGGGCAGGCGAGGAGGCGTTACTGCAGCGTGTTGCTCTTGATACGTTCTGCGATGAAAACGTTCAGGTCGAGGGCCCTGTACCGCACGGTGCCGGGCGAGAGCTTCACGAAGCGCGGCCCGGTGCCTTCCGATCGCCAGCGTTCAAGGGTCTTGACGCCGACGCCCAGCACTTCGCCCGTCTGCGCGGGAGTGAGGAGGGCCGGCACGGTCAGGCTCGCTTCTGCGATCATGGGGGCAAGGGCGATCTCTACAGGATCGGGCTCGGATGGCGCAGGTCGGGCAACGGCGGGCACGGCGAGTTCTGCAGGCGGCGAACTCGCATAGGCTTGGGCGAACGGGCGGCGCAGTTTGTTGGGCTTGAGCATCGTAGTTTCCTTGTGGGCAGGGGAATGGCCTCGGGAAGCATCCACGAGGCCACGAGGTCATTGGCGATGTTCTGGATGCTTCACGCATTTGTCCGAGGCGTGGTGGCCTTGACTGGCCGGCCACGAGGTACTGCACCTTCTTGCGGGATGGGGATGCGCATGGCTTTGGGAGCGGGATGGCCAGGAGCACGGGTGACCCATTTAGGCTGCGCAGCGAGGTTGGCGATGCGATCACGCCTTTTGCGGCGGATGGTGTGACGGGCTTCGATGCGCTCGATGCTGTCGGTAACTGACATGATGATGACCCTTGAATGCAAAAAAGGAAACGGCCCCGGGACGTGTCCGCAGGGCCGCAAGGTGATTGAATGGTGTGGGCGGTTTGCCTCGACTGGCTCACCGCAGAGGGCGGCTAGAGCAGGGCGGGCACAGCCTCATTGGCTGCCTCGATCAGCCGTGCGGGGGCGAGGTGGGCGTAGCGCATCGTCATGCTGATCTGGCTGTGCCCAAGCAGGGTGCCCACCTCGTGCAGGCTGCGCCCCTTGCCGACGAGCGTAGAAGCGAAAGTGTGGCGCAGGTCGTGGATGCGTAAGTCCTTATCGAGCCCGGCATGCTTCTTCGCCCGTCGCCATGCCCGGTTCGGGTCGGCCAAAGGCTTGTCGGGATCGGAGCCGGGAAAGATGAAGGCCCCCGACGCCCACGAGCGCTGCCGTTCGAGAATGGCAAGCGCCGCGTCCGACAGAGGGATATGCCGGCGCCGGCCGCTTTTGGATATGGGTACGGTCCAGAGCCGGCGCTCGTGGTCGATGTGCTCCCACTTGGCCCCCAGCGCCTCTCCTTTCCGCGCCCCGGTGGCAGCGAGGAAGGCAAGGACGTGGGCAGCGGATTTGTTCGGCTCGTCGCGCAGCGCCATGAACAGGCTGCGCAGTTCGGTTTCGGTGAGGAAGCGCTCGCGGTTGTGCTCGCGGCGCATCTCGGCGTGCTGGGCCGGGTTGCGGCCTTCGTAGGCCTCCCAGCGCAGCGCGAGGTTGAACACCCGCCGCACAAAGGCGACGTAGCGGTTGACGGTGGCGTTGGACAAGCCGCCGTGACGCAGGCGGTCCTGAAGCGCCGCCACGTCCTGAGGGCGGATTTCGTCCAGGGGCCGGCTGCCCCAGAGCGGCTTCAGACGCAGTGCGAAGAAGCTGACGTGGTCGCGGTAGGACCGCAGCCGCTCCTTGGCGAAGGGTAGATAGCGGTTTTCGACGAAGTCGGCGAAGGTGGGGACCGCGCGCAGGCGGTCACGGTCCCCAGCAGGATCACCGCCAAGCGAGGCCTCGGCGCGTAGCTCCTGAGCCCGGCGCCGCGCCTGCTCCACGGTGATGTCGCCCAGCTTGCCGAGGCGCACCTCGCGCTGGCGGTTGCGGGCGTCGCGGTAGCGCACGTAAAAGGTGACGGCGCCGGAGGTCCGGACCTCCATGATGAAGCCGGTGAGCTTGTCGTCGAACAGGCGCAGCTTGGCCTTCCCGTCCGGCACGGCCGGCGGGTTGGTCGCAAGCCCGCGGGTGATTGCGGGCATTTTGGTTCTCCGATGTGGGATTATCGGCGGCGGGCGATCGTCGCGGGCCGCAATGGGCTATTGCGGGCCTTTTTTCCGCAAAAGGGCCGGAACAGTACGTGCGCGCGCGTCTGTGCGCGTTGCTCTAGCGCCAGTTCACGTTGACCACGACCTTCACCAGATTGATGTCAGTGCCGGCCTTACCGGGCACCGGCACTTTGACGGTTGCTGCCGCGCTCTTGGTCCCGGATGCGCTTGTAGCCTTGCTGCCGCTAAGGATGTCCCCCAGCAGTCCCATTGCCAGCGGGTTCATGCGCGTCCTCCGAACGGGAAGTTGCTGTCGTCCAATTCCGATTTCAGGCGAATGCTTTCGGCAACGTTGGGCACGGCATCGGCGATTTGGCGCGGCACATAGAATTTTGCGCCACCGTTGGCGCTGTCGATGGCGCAGAACACCGCAAAAGCGCCGCCGCATCGCCATTCGGCAATATCGAACCAGCCGGAAGCCGCCTGGAGGAGGGAAAGGCGTTGGCCCTCATCCTCGTCCAGGGATCGTACCTGTGCGAGGTCGTCGGCAGCTTCTACGAGGAAGACCGGACTATCGATGAGCTGAGTGAAGCTCACATGCTCGATGTCTGGATGGTCCCAGTGGTCGGGGAAGTCTGCAAGGATGGTGCGCATCTGGGCGCAGGCTTCGGCAGGAAGGTGGCTGGCCATGGCGGTCAGGGTGTCGAAGGATTTCATTAGGTTCTCCGCAGGTGAATGCGGACGAATGATGTGAGATTGAAGCGAAGGGCTGCGACGCTAGTCCGTCGCCGAAAAATTGCAGATTTTGCTTGTGTGTTGAGGGTATGCGAGTTAGGAAACGCGCATTCCGGCGACATGCTCCGGTACGCTTCGCTACCCGAAACATGGTAGAACTCGACCATCCTCCGAAAATGGTCTTCTCGCAGTTAGCTGCGACACCGGGTTTTTACACCCAGACGGGTTCGGTCATGGAAATCCGAACGCCGCTAGCGTTGGTCTTCGACCAACGCACTCTTCCATAACACCAACCCTTTTTAGGGCATGCCTGCGTTTTCATAACACGGGTCCACCATCTGGCTCATGGTGTCGAAAGCCATGATTTTGCGTGATCGGGAATATCCGATCACGTTCCAGCCTTTTTTTGGGGCGGCCGCCCGCTCACTGCAACCACGACCTCAACTTGCAATGAAATCAATTCGGCGCGTCCGCGTGTCCGAAATCGGAGAAGTGTGCATGGATAACGTGACTGAAGATCATGCTGAAGCGGCATTTTTTAAAGGCGCGGTGGATAGTCCTTTCGATGCGACAACTGGAAATGGCACTACGCTTGAGCGTATCGCGGAGCGTGTGACCGACTTGGGCAAGGCCTGTACTTACGATGAGGCAAAACAGATCACGTCTGAAGCTGTCCGAGCCGATCTGCCGCGTTCTGCTCTGGATCATTTGATCGACGTCTTTGTGGATTACACGAACTTTAAGGCAGGCCCTATCAGGTCGATGATCAAAGAGGCCAAGAATACCTCCGATGACTACGGAGAATTGCACTCGCTGGGCGCGACCAGTCGAGCCTTCGTCGGTATGCTGGAGCGTGATTACGACGCAGTGATCTGGAACGGCGATTCACTCTATGTCTTCACCGCCTCAGGTAGGGGCGAGCAGGACGCCAATGAGGAGGCTGGTTTCTTCAGGCGAGTATTACCTCACGACCTTGATGCAACCCTGCAAGCCGATTTCGCCCATCTCTCTTTTATGGAGCGGGATTCTGCCCGCAAAGAGGTGATCAAGCAAATCGCGACCCGACTTCAGCAGGACGATTTCTTCGTGGACGCCATACCCGGCGTTTGCGTTGCAAACGGCTTTTTGTCCTTCAGCGAGGATGGCCAGCTCATCTTGGAGCCGCACAGCGTTGCGCAAAGGGCGCGTGTGAAGCTCGCTTTCACGTTCGACGAACAAGCAGGCACTAGTTGGGTGGAGGAAGGGTTCGCGGTGACGCTGACGGACCAAACCAAGCTGCGCGTCCTGCAGGAAGCACTAGGCGCGACTGTCTTCAATCTTCAAGTGCCCAGCGACGAAGCCCGTCGCATGTTCATTCTGTATGGTCCTCGGCGATCCGGGAAATCTACCGTGCTTGACGTATTGCAGCGATTGTTCCCCGTTGAAGCGGTGACATCCGTCCCCCCGAACGAATGGGGGCGGGAGTACAGCCGCGCGCAATTGGAAGGGAAGGCGCTTAACATAGCAAGCGAGTTGGGTGCCGACATGCGCATTCCTGCAGAGCAATTGAAGAAAATCGCCTCTCGTGAAACGGTCACTGCACGTCATCCCTACGGTAGGCAGTTCACTTTTTCGCCGTCAGCATGGCACTGGTTCGCCACAAATGAGCTTCCGCGCACTACTGACAAGACCAACGCGTTTGAGCGTCGGCTTTTGTGCCTCGGGTTTGATCGCTCTCTCGGGGACGACGAGATCGATCCGACCTTCGTTTCGCGGATTTTCGAAAACCCTAGTGCTCTGATTCGTTGGGCTGCCGAAGGAGCGAAACGCTTGTTGGAGCGGGGCAAGTTCGTTTTGCCCCGTGACCATGAGGAAGCGTGCGCGCGGATGCAGCACGGCTTCAACATACCTGCCATCGTGGCGGCGCGAATCGAGAGAGCGCCGGGCCAGCGCATTTGGTCATCTGAGTTGAAAGCGATGGCGGCACAGGTGGCGGAAGAGTTGGGCATGATGACAATCGAGGTAGGTCCTGGAGAATTAAAGGCGATCGTTCACGAGTTGCGGGTCCGGTACGGCGCCGAGCGACGCATGACGGCTGGGCGACCGTTTTATGAGCATGTCCAATTCAGGCGGGAAGAGCTTTCGGTAGTCAAAGGCGACTCGGCTGAAGAGTCGGAACTTTCTACGCTTTAGTCTCACGGGAAAGGCGGACTTGGCCCCTCCGGCAGCACCCTTTTTTATGAAGACGCGATGACCGAGCGCCGGGCCCGTGTGGGGGCATGGCGCCGATCGTCTGGTTTCTGGAAAATGAGTATGAAAATTCCTCAAGCAGCCCCTGCTGAGCTGCCCAATCTCACGCTTGACGCATTGAGGCTCGGCCTCGGCGGGGCAAACACCTCTACTACCTCAATCACCCCTGAAAACCTGCAGGAGTGCCTTCCTTCTATCTGGGCGTTCGCTTTCGTGACGGGGCTCACTGCACGGTTGATGGCTTGGGCAGCGAGGTGACCGAAATGGACGGTCAAGCGATGCGAGCGGTCGACGTCGACCTAGCCAACCTTTGACGTGATCTGACGCCCGTTGCCCGAGAGGCAGGGGCTCGACCTCAAAAATTAGAGTACATGAACAATGCCTTACCAGAATCCCAACCAAACTGAACTGCCCGACGTTATGTTCGATGCCATCAGGCTCGGCTTGTCCGGCGCAATTATCGCCGACTTCCCGGTGACGCTGGCAGACATCCGGCACGCCGCCGAGAGCGTTGAGGGACTCGAAGTTTTGAATTTCGGCACCACGACGAACCGCTTGCAGGTTTCTATCCCCATAGAAGAAGAGGATGGGCCGCGGCTAGGCGAGGCGGTTTTCGACCTGCACTTTCTGCCCGGTGCTTCGCCACTTCGCCTTAGCGCACGGACGGCGCTGACGATCAACCCGCAGAAGTGGTTGCGCGAGCGGCTGGGGGGTGAGGACGGATGTGGACCTGTTGGCCTCGATGGAAACAGCAACGTGCTGGGGGCAAGAGACGACATCCCGGAGCTCCTCGATCAGGCGCTGGACCTTGTGGATGAGGTCTTGGCACTAAGCCTCTACCAGCTCGATCAGGCGCTTCCCGAAGGCGCGGAATGGCGCTGGGATTCGTTTTTGATCAAGGCGGCTGAGGTGTGCAGGGACATCAAAACCGATGATGCGGAGGGAGTGGTTCGTCGCGTACAGCATGCGGCGATGACAGGAGCGGTTCAGGCGGTCCGCAAAATGTACTCGCCTGTGTGCGAGGATGGAAATGGGCCGATCACGTTGCGATGGGTTCAGGGAAAGTCCAAGCATGAGTTGAAGGTCTACGCGAAGCGGTCGGATTTGGTGCGGATCGAACTGGCCAGTCGGCACAGGACTGCGGTGTGTAACCTTGGTCGCGACCGCGCTCGCGCCGAACAGCCGAGCGGAGTTCGTGCACTTCTTAAGCAATTCGCGATAGATGCCGTCGGAGAGGTAGAACGGCTGGACGAGCACGTGCGCCAGTCGGTGACCTCGACGCCGGACACTGTCGGCTTGCTGACAGCATTGCTGCCGCTGTTGAACCTTGCTGCGGGCAACAGACGTGGCCGTGGTCCCGCTCCCGACTTGCCTTCGATTGAGGGCGCACGACATGCGGTGACCAGCTTGCTGCAAGCTGGCATGTTCGATGCGCGCCCCATCGGTCGAGGGTGCGCTGCCCGGAGGGTACTGGAGGAACTCGCCGTGGGGGATGGACCGTTGCTTCGGCAGAAGGGACTGATGGTCTACTACCTCAACCCGATCTTTGCCGCTTCGTCACAACAAGTGACGGCTGTGGGGATGTAACTTTTCAGATCGATTGGAGGGAAGGGAGAGCCCAAAACTCTGTCGTCCGGTGAACCCTGTAGGAGAGGTTGTAGAGCGGTCGGCCTGTGCGCCAATTCACGTGAGTCGTGCTTTGCTGGCTATACTACCTCTCCAAACTCTTCAGATCGGCGCGGGCCTGATAAGTGGGAGGCGTTGTCCGGCTGCAATGGTGGCATCCAGTCGGGTGAGTTTTGCGAGGCTGATGGGCCGCTGGCCGTTGCTTTGGGTGGCGCGGGCGGCGGTCCATGGCATTGCGCCGGGGCCGTTGTAGACGACGCGGACGTTGGCGCCGCGGGTGCGGTGGAGGACGAGGAGATGGTCGGGTTCGTGGCGGATGGCGACAGTTCGGCCTTGAGTAAACTTGATTTCCACGCGGCGGCCGGTGGGGCACAGGGCGTCGTGCGCCATGGTCGATGCGGGATTCAGGGTGAGGTCGAACATGTAGGCGGCGATGACCTCGCCGATGCTGCCCACGAGGTGTCCGTCGAGCGTGAACTTGCGGCCGGGGAACAAGGCTTCAAGGCGTTCGGCGGAACCGTAGAGGGAGTCGAGCAGGGTTCGAACCTCTGCCCAGTCGACTTCAGGCATGGGTCAGGCGGGTTCCAGTTCTCGCACTTCCGCTGGTTCGAGCGCCTCGTGCAGGATGGCTTCGAGCAGGCGTTGGCGGGTTTCGTCGCCGGTGGCGAGGCTGGCTTCCAGCCGGTCGCACAGAGACATGAGTTCGTTTATTCTTTCTACAATGCGGCGTTGTTCGGTGAGTGGGGGAATGGGAACAAGGAATTCACTGTAGTCCGATCCCTCAATTCGGCACGTTCCGTGGCTTGATCGCTGGACGCGCATCAGCATTTCAGGCTTAAGCCCTTTTAATGCTCGAAGCAGGTATTCCGCGATTTCCGGATTTTTCAAAACAACTGCTTTCATGTCTTGATTAATTGTCAAAGAAACTTTGGAAATTGCGACTGGAAAGCTGTGAGCAAGGATCATCCCGCGAACTACAAACAGTAGGCTGTTGGGGGCGATAAGATTTACTGCTGAGCTTGAAATCGCTGTCTCGGTAATACTCATTTGAGCATCCGAGAGGTAGTCGACTTTCATGTCCTTGGGCGACACCCATGGGATGCTACCGCTCCAAAAGTCATCGCGTGACTTTGCGGGCGTTCCCCCACCCATAAGTTTCCCAAGGGAGGAAATGCGGGACCAAGACCACGCGGGTGGAATTCGAAATGGCAATTCGATGGATTTGCCTAGCGACTCATCGAAACAATCCGCGGGCCCGTCTGAAGCCTGCTGTTCCACCAGCTTCCCCCGCACAGCTAGGTTCAGGATCGTCTGGCGCAGTTGCTTGATCTGGTCGGCGCGAGTGGTGACGGCGCTGAGATTGTCGAGCACGAAGCGGGCGTGGGTGGTGAAGGTGGCCGGATCGGGATCGGGCGCGTTCAGGCGGGCGAGGCTGGCCGCTGTCAGGCGGTCGCGGGCGGCTTCCCGCTCCTTGCGGGCCTCTTCCAGCCGGTCGCACAACGCCAGGAGCTCGTCGACCTTGGCGACGATGCGGTGCTGCTCGGCGAGTGGGGGAAGTGGGAATGCATAGGTATTCAGAGACCGCCCGGTGAAATGCTTGATGCCCGTGCCCGTAAAGCTATCTGCCAACCTGCCATCATCGGCGCTAGCGCGAAGCGCAAAAACGAAGAAATCCGCCGAAATGAATTTTTCGAACCTGACGCGGTGCAAGGCTTTCTGGAAGTAAATTTCCTCAGACGAGCCTCGCCAAACGGCAGCCCGCCCCGGTTCGCCGCCCTCGCAGATCAGGACGTCGCCAGAGTGAAGCGCAAATTCTGCTAGTTCATGATCTTCGAACGGCATGTCGAGGAGGTCGTTCAAGTCGAACCCAAACCACCGCACATTGACATTGCGCAGGTACCGCTTCGGCGAGCCTCGGTTTTTAGCCTTGTCCAGCATCTTACCTAGCCGGGCATCTGCTACCGAGCCGACTGATACCCATGCCCAGTTTTCAGGGATGTCGAAGGCGCCGTTGGGAAGGGGAACCGCGCCGATGGTCTTGAGGCACTGGGCAACAGTATTGTCGGCAGAGTCTTGGGCCACCAGCTTTCCACGTATGGCCAACTCCAGAACGAACTGGCGCAAGCGCTCGATCACGTCCGGCGCCTCAGCCATGCGCTCGTAGTGCGCCAGCAACTGTTCTGGGTTCATCGTGCCAGCGCCTCGGCGAGAATGGCCTTCAGCTGGTCGCGCAGGTTTGCCGCTTCTGCCTCTACCACGTCGAGTTCCCGGAGCAGCTCCTCTGGATCGCCATGGTCCTCGGCCTCGCTGTGCGGGTTCTTGATGTCGAGGTTGTAGCCGCGGGCCTTGATGTCCGCGATGCTGACCTTCCATGCCTGCCGGCCTTCGACGCGGCCTTTGCGGTCGGCGGCCCCCCACCAGTCCATGCAGGGCTGGAAATGCTCCAGCCGGATCGGCTTGGTCATGGAGTAGGCCTTCTGGCCGGCGGGCACCTGATGCTCGTAGTACCAGACCTCGCTGGTCGGCTCGCCCTTCTCGAAGAAGAGCAGGTTTGTGCCGATGGAGGCATAGGGCCTGAAGACGCTGTTGGGCAGGCGGACGATGGTGTGTAGGTTGCACTCTTCCAGCAGGTGCTCCTTGAGGCGCGTTTTCACGCCTTCACCGAAGAGTGAGCCATCCGGCAGCACCACGGCGCCGACGCCACCTTTACGCAGCAGGCGGATGATGAGGGCCAGGAACAGGTCGGCCGTCTCGCGCGTGCGGAACTGCGGCGGGAAGTTGGACTCGATGCCGTCCTCCTCCTTGCCGCCGAACGGTGGGTTGGAGAGAACCACGTCGACACGGTCCTTCTGCTCCCAGCTGATATAGGGACGGGCCAGCGTGTTGTCGTGCCGGACGAAGCTGGCGTCCTCGACGCCATGCAGCAGCATGTTGGTGACGCAAAGCATGTGCGGCAGCGGCTTCTTTTCGACTGCGCGCAGGCCAGACTGCATGAGCGCCTCGTCCTCGGGGCGCTTCACATGCTTGTCTCGCATGTGGCGGATCGAGCAGGTGAGGAAGCCACCGGTGCCGCACGCGGGGTCGAACAGAACCTCGCCCGGCTTTGGGTCGATTCGATCGACCATGAACGCGGTGACGGCGCGGGGGGTGTAGTATTCGCCCGAGTTGCCGGCCGATTGCAGGTCGTTCAGGAGCTGCTCGTAGACATCGCCGAAATGCTGGCGCTCGGACAGGTCGTTGAAGTCGACGTCGTTGATCTTGTTGACCACCTGCCGCAGCAGTTGGCCGGATTTCATGTAGTTGAAGGCATCCTCGAACACCTCGCGCACGACGACGCGGCGATCACCCTTCTGGCCGGAGGGTTGAAGGCCCTTCATGGCCGGGAAGAGCTCGCCGTTGACGAAGGCCAGTAGGTCCTCGCCCGTCATGCCCTCGGGATCAGCGGCCCACGTCCGCCACTGGAACTTTTCAGGCACGGGCGACTGGTAGCCCGGCCGCATGAGCTCCAGCTCCTGGTCCTGATCGTCGATGATCTTCAGGAAGAACAGCCAGCACAGCTGACTGATGCGCTGGGCATCGCCGTCGACGCCGCTGTCCTTGCGCATGATGTCCTGGATGGATTTGACGAGAGTGCGGACGGACATGGACTAGGCAGTTTCCTGATAGAGTTCGGCTTGGAGCTCGTGCACGGCATGCTCGAAACCTTCGCGGCCGCCAAACGCCTTGATAAGCTGGAGCGGCGTTCCGAGGTTGGTGAAGGGCGAGATGCGTAGCACGTTGGTGTCGTCGAGGTTGATGACGCCCTCGTCCTGATACTTTGCCAGCAAGGCATCAAGCACCGACCGGGCCTGGTCCCCATATTTTCCGAACACGTCGCGGCGGCGCACGTTGTCGACGCGCTGGCGGCGGGTGAGCGGCTTGGCGTCGAAGGCGACATGGCAGATGAGGTCGAAGGGATCGAGGTCCTTGCCGAGTTCTTCAGCGATGATTTCGAGCGAGAGGCCCTCGGCTTCCAGTTCGTCCAGGATGGCCTGCTTGCGCTCGGTGCCTTGCCAGCGGCGCAGGAAATCGTCGAGGCTGGCGAAATGACGGCGTAGGGCCTTCTTGGTGAAATCGCGCAGAGACTCAGTGACCAGCTTGCCGTTCTCGTCGAGGTACTCGACCCGTTCGGCCACGATGGTGGCGCCGATGCCGTCGACGTAGACCTTCTTGGACTTCTTCCGGACGTCATCCGGATCGAAGGTGACGTCCGGCTTGTCGACGATCACCTCGTCTTCGCCGGGCTCGTCCGGCAGCCGGTTGCCGTCGTCATCGATAGGCGGCTCGTCATCCGGGGGCACGATGGGGTCTTTGTCGCCCGGTTCGTAGATCTGTACGGGCTCGCCATCGAAGTCGGGATCGGCGAAGTGGTTGGTCGCCCCGCGGAAATCCATGAGGGTGAAATAGTACTTGTGGGTGTCCTCGTGCACACGGGTGCCGCGGCCGACAATCTGCTTGAATTCAGTCATGGACCCAACCTCGCGGTCGAGCACGATCAGACGGCAGGTCTGGGCATCCACTCCGGTGGACAGGAGGCGCGAGGTCGTGACGAGCACGGGGTAAGCGACCTCGGGATCAATGAAGTTGCCAAGCTCGGCCTGTCCCTCCGGATCGTTGCCGGTGATGCGCATGACATAGCGGTGGTTCTTGGAGACGAGGTCCTGATTCTCGTTAATGAGGGCTTGGCGCATCCGAGCCGCGTGTTCCTGATCGACGCAGAACACGATGGTCTTCTGCATCCGGTCGCCGCTTTCCTTCAGGAATTCGGTGACCTTGCTGGCCACGATGCGGGTGCGGTCGTCGATGACCAGATTTCGATCGAAGTCCTTAGTGTTGTAGAGGCGATCCTCTACCTCCTCACCGTCGCGATCGAGTTGTCCCTTCTCTGGCCGGTAACCGGACACATCATGATCGACGTGAACCTTGACGACCTTGTAGGGCGCGAGGAAGCCGTCACGAATGCCCTGCTTCAGGGAGTAGGTGTAGGCCGGCTTGCCGAAGTAGGCGATGTTGGAGGTGTATTCGGTTTCCTTGGGTGTCGCCGTGAGGCCGATCTGGGTGGCATCCGAGAAGTAGTCCAGGATTTCGCGCCATGCCGAGTCCTCGCCTGCGCTGCCACGGTGGCATTCGTCGATGACAATGAGATCGAAGAAGTCTGGCGAGAATTCGCGGTAGAGCTTTTGCCGGTCGTCTGGGCCGGTGATGGCTTGGTACAGGCCGAGGTAGATTTCGTAGGCGGTGTCGACCCGGCGCTTCTTGTCGACGGCCAGCGCGACATCAGTGGTGCTTCCATCGACTCGCTCGATCGTCTTGGACTTGGACGACAGCTTCGCCATCGCGGCGCCGAAGGGCCGGAAATCGTTCACCATAGTTTGGTCGACGAGGATGTTGCGGTCTGCAAGGAACAGGATGCGCTTCTTGCGCTTCGCCTTCCACAGGCGCCAGATGATCTGGAATGCCGTGTAGGTCTTACCCGTACCAGTCGCCATGACGAGGAGGACGCGGTCGTCTCCTTTGGCAATGGCCTCGATGGCGGCGTTGACCGCATTCACTTGGTAGTAGCGCGGGGTTTTGCCGCTGCCGTCATCGTAGTAGTCCTGAAGGACCACTTCCTCTGCCTCGGGGGAAAGGCTCTTCCAAGTAAGGTAGCGCTGCCAAAGGTCGGCGGGAGAGGGGAATTCGTCCAGCTCGAGAGTGACTTCGCCCGCACCGGTGGGTGAACTGCGGTCGTGGAAGACGAAGCCTTCGCCGTTGGACGAGAAGACGAAGGGAATGTCGAGGGTCTCGGCGTAGTCGAGCGCCTGTTGCATGCCGTCGCCGACGCTATGCGTCTTGTCCTTGGCCTCTATGATGGCGATGGGCAGGTTCGGCTTGTGGTACAGGATGTAGTCGGCGCGCTTGCCTTGGCCGCGCGTCACCAGCTTGCCGCGCACGATGATGCGGCCCTTGGTGAAGCTGACCTCCTCACGGATCTGCAGCATCTCGTCCCAGCCGGCGTTGCGCAGGGCAGGCGTGATGAACTTCGTGCAGACGTCCCGTTCGCTTAGAGTGCGCTTGCTCATCTTTTTCCGAAAACCCCCAGTCGCATCAAAGAGGTAGAAGCACACGGAGGCAATTGCCAGCCGTTCATGACGGTCCGAAACTGTCCCTGCTAGATGACCCTGTAGGAGAGGTGTGTTGAGGAGGTTGAGGAATTCCCTTCCTCCCGAGGCGTACTGTGCGCATCCTCCAAAAACTTCATCCAGATTTAGGTAAATCTCCCTATAGCACAGTGAGTTGTGGCTTTTGGCCTGAATCGCACGGGGGATAGGTGAGTAACATCGAACAATTGGAGCGCCTGCAGAGCCTGCGGGAAGGCGGGGCACTGACCGATGCCGAATTCCAGATAGAAAAGCAGAAGCTGATTTCAGGGGAGAACCAAGGTGGCTCTGGGCGCTGGCGACTGTTCGCCGTGGCAGCTGGAGTGGGTGCGGTGGTGATCGGCGGCGCTATTGTCGCAATGGGCCATGGCTCGCCAAGCGCGATTTCCTCTTCCGCGCCGACTGCATCGTCAAGCGCAGTGGCGGGTGATTCGGGCGAGGGCGGTCTGGCCGAAGCTGTGAAGGAAGATGAGGCGGGCGGCGACAGTGCTGTCGCGGCATTGCAGTTTGCAGTTTCGCCCGAGGCCCTTGGAGCCAATCCGGCGTACTTGGAGCAACGTCTTGGCGTTCCCAAGGTGAAGACGAAGCACCAACTCGTTTTCGAAGTGAGCGGTTGCCGCGTGGACTACGGGGTCGAGGGCAATGCCGTCAGCAGCATTGACGCCGACGTCACGGCGAGTTGCCAGCCAACCGTCCAGGGTGCGAAAATCACCCCATCGACAACCTATGGCCAGATCCACAGGAAGCAGCCTTCAGGAACCTACATTGCCAGCTGTCTCTCGGGGTGTGGCAATGCAGCGGACCCTACGGTGGACTTGTCCTACCCCGGGTCACGTTCGAACCAGTTCCTCGGCATCCACTACTCCGCGGGCTACGATCAAGTCAGCAGCGCTCTGGAGCGTTGGGACAAGGCTGTGCGAGCTGAGCGAGGGCTGGGTGAATTCGACACACCGGATGACTACGAAGCATTCTCGTGCGTCGCCGGGCCTCCGGAAGATGTTTCGGCACAGCTGGAAAAGGTCCGAGTGCGGCACATCCAAATCCGCGAAGAGGTTGACGTCGCATCGTGCTGATTGGCAGATGAGGGTTTGGCGCGCGTTGGCTGGCGCGCGCCATGTTCCTTCAATGCGCTCGAACATGGGCGTTGGCTCACTTTCCTCACTGGCGGGGCGAGGCGACCGGCAGGAGACTTGGAATGAATGTCGGTGCGAGCACATCGCGTTGGCAATTCTTCGGTTTTACGCCCACAGGTTTCCCACCGGGCTCCCCTCCTATGCCTCCGGGGTTGATGCGGGTGTCCGCGTGTCAGTGAGGCGCGGAGGGGCGTATTTCGGACAGGTGACTGAGGCGGAAGTCTGCAGATTAGGCGGCCTTGGGGCATCTGAGGGTGCCTGCAAAAGGCTGTAAACCGGGCTTTTAATCAGCGGGTCACAGGTTCGAATCCTGTCGGGCTCACCATCTTTCGCGCATCGTGACATGAAAAAGGCCCCGCAGGTTCCGCCTGCGGGGCCTTTTTGCGTTCCCGCACCCGTCATCCCCGCCTTCGCGGGGATGACCAGGGGTATTTGAAGCAAGCGGTGCTCTGGTATCAGAACCCCAGGTCCTCGATCTTCCCGTCGAAGTTGCCGCCCAGCTTGTTGTTCGCCGCCGCCAGCTTCTCGCCCGGCACGCCGGCGAGGTAGCCGTCGATGATGCGCTGGTAATTGCTGATCAGCCCCTCGACCTGGCTGGAGAGGCGCATGAACTCGAAGCCCGAGGCGTGCAGGCCCTTCTGCTGGAGCGGGATATTGGAGTAGTCCTGCCGGGGGATCGGCGGGAAGTCCTGGCTGTCGAATGGAAGCACGATGGGTTCCATGACGGGCTCGGGCTCCTGTCCTTCGGGGAAGAAGGTCAGTGACCACAGTTCGAAGAAACAGCTTTCCGGCCCCAGCGGACGAATGCGGTAGGCCGACATCGAACTGAAGTAAGGCAGCAGGAAATAGTTCGGGAACAGGAACTCGACGGCGTTGATCGGGTCGGACTGCGACACCGCGATGAGGTCGGGAATCGGTTCGCCGCGTTCCTTCAACTGGGCCGAGACCTGGTGCATGACCATGCCCAGCCACATCATCATGGCCTGGCTCTTGTCCTCGGGCAGCCCCTGCGTCGCGTGCTGGAGCGATCTGGCGATCTCCACTTCCTTCTCGTGGAGCATGCCGGCCATGCCTTCGCTGAGCAGTTCCATGTTCTTGATCTGCGCGGCGATGTTTTCCTCGAGGGTCAGCGCGGGGTCGGCCAGCATAGGCGCGCGGCTGGGATTGTCGGCCATCGCGTACATCGAATTGTACATGGTCGGCACCGCGTGTTGCAGCTGCGGGTGCGTCTGCATGACGTGGTAGCCTTCCATGAAGGCTTCCATCGCGATCTTCCAGTTTGCCGGGAGCACGGTGCCGTAGCACCACTCCGCGCGCAGCTTGTGGAGGTTGTGTGCTTCCAGCCGCTCCGCCAACGGGCCGATGCTCTCGCGAACGGAGGGCGCGTCGTCATCGTGGTTGATCCATACGCAGCCGCCGAAGACTTCGGCGCGGCAGGGGATGAGGTTGATGTCGTCCTCGTCCAGCTGGCGCTCGGAGAACAGGTGCTTGCCGTAGACCATGGTGTTCTCGCCATCCATGTTCCAGCGCCAGCCGTGGAAGGGACAGACGAAGCCCGATTTCGCGCAGTTGCCATGCGCCGTCGCGTGCGAGGAGCCCAGTGGTGATCCCCCCGCGAAGGGTACGCCGCGGTGGCGGCAGGCGTTGTTGAAGGCCTTCACGCCGGTCCTGGTGCGCACGATGATGACCGATCTGCCGACGTTCTCGTACTCGATCCAGTCGCCGACCTCGGGAATCTGCTCCTCGCGGCAGGCCATCTGCCAGACGTTGGGCCACAAGTGGTCCAGCTCGGCCTGGTAGAATTCGGGGTCGTAGTAGCGCTTGACCGGGATGCGTTCGGGATCGTCGATCGGGAACGGCACCGGCCGCAGGCCGCCGTCTGCTGATTTGAGCACTTCCCAATACCTCTCGCTGTTACTCTCGTTCGTATTGAACCAGTGTATAGCGTGAGGAGCGGGAGGCAATCACCACCCGGCTGACGGTAATCGCGGGCGCGGTAATTGGAGGCGATCGAGAGGGCGAGGGGGCTTCGACAAGCTCAGCCTGAGCGGAATTTAAAGACCTGATCTCGATACCGCTCAGGCTGAGCTTGTCGAAGCCCCCGCCGATAGCGCGCACCTGCAAGCCGTCCGCGACGACGAATCCGTCACGCCGGCTTCACGAAGCTGTCGAGCACGCGCTTGTTGCCCGCCTGCTCGAACTCGATCTCCAGCTTGTTGCCTTCCTGCGCCATCACCGCGCCGTAGCCGAACTTCTCATGGAAGACGCGCGCGCCCACGGCGATGTCGGAGCGCGGCTTGGCGGCGAAGCTGGCGGCGGAGCGGGTGCTTTCGACCACGCGCTTGGGGCTGGCGTCGTATTCCTTGGCGGCAGCGCGCTGCCAGCCGGGGCCGCGCGTGACGATCCGCGAGGGTTGCATCCGCGCCACGTCGGCGAAGGGATCGGCGTGCTCCGACCACTGCGCCCGCCACAGCGAGGCGCCGCCCGACAGCGTCGTCTCGGAATCGACGTGCTCCTCGGGCAGTTCGGCGATGAAGCGCGAGGGGATCGAACTGGTCCACTGGCCATAGATGCGCCGGTTGGCCGCATGCAGGATCGTGCACTTCTTCTTCGCCCGCGTGATCGCGACATAGGCGAGGCGGCGCTCCTCCTCCAGGCTGGCGAGGCCGCCTTCGTCGAGCGAGCGCTGCGAGGGAAACACGCCTTCCTCCCAGCCGGGCAGGAACACGTTGTCGAATTCCAGCCCTTTCGCCCCGTGCATGGTCATGATCGTGACCTTCTCCTCCTCGGCCGCGTTCTCGTTGTCCATGACGAGGCTGACGTGTTCGAGGAAGTCGCCGAGGCTGTCGTATTCCTCCATCGCGCGCGCCAGTTCGACGAGGTTCTCAAGCCGCCCGTTGGCCTCGGCGGTCTTCTCCGCCTGCAGCGCGTCGGTGTAGCCGCATTCGTCGAGCACGGTGCGCAAGAGGTCGGCGGGGCCTTCGGTGGCGGACAAGTCGCGCCAGCGCGCGAAGTCGCGCATCAGCGCGAGGAAGGTGTTGCGCGCGCGGGCGGGAAGTTCGTCGGTGTCGGCGATCTCGATCGCGGCGTTCGACAGCGGGATGCCGCGATTTCGCGCCAGCCGGTGCAGCGCCTCCAGTGCCCTGGCGCCGAGGCCGCGCTTGGGGGCGTTGTAGATGCGCTCGAACGCGAGGTCGTCGGCGGGCTGGGCGATGACGCGCAAGTATGCCAGCGCGTCGCGGATCTCCGCGCGTTCGTAGAAGCGGAAGCCGCCGACGATGCGATACTTCATGCCGATGGAGATGAATCGGTCCTCGAATTCGCGCGTCTGGTACTGCGCGCGCACGAGGATGGCGATCTGGTCGAGCGGGGCGCCCTGACGCTCCAGCCGCTCGATCTCGTCACCGACGCGGCGGGCTTCCTCCGGCCCGTCCCAGACGCCGACGACCTGCACCTTGTCGCCCGCGTGCCGCTCGGTCCACAGCGTCTTGCCGAGGCGCTGGGTGTTCTCGTCGATCAGGCCCGAGGCGGCGGCGAGGATCTGCGGCGTGGAGCGGTAGTTCTGCTCCAGCTTGATGACCTTGGCGCCGGGGAAGTCCTTCTCGAAGCGCAGGATGTTGGCCACTTCGGCGCCGCGCCAGGAATAGATCGACTGGTCGTCGTCGCCGACCACGCAGATGTTCTGGCGGCCCTGCGCGATCAGGCGTAGCCACAAGTACTGGACCTGGTTGGTGTCCTGATATTCGTCCACCATGACGTACTTGAAGCGGTTTTGGTACTGCTCGAGCACATCGCGGTGGGTGCGCAGGATGTTGAGCATGTGCAGCAGCAGGTCGCCGAAATCGCAGGCGTTCACCGCCTTCAGCCGGTCCTGATAGAGCTTGTAGAACTTCTGGCCCTTGCCGTTGGCGTAGCTTTCGTTCTCTCCGGCGTCGAGGTCCTGCGGGTTCAGGCCGCGGTTCTTCCAGCGGTCGATGCAGCCCGCCAGCTGGCGCGCGGGCCAGCGCTTCTCGTCCAGCCCCTCGGCCTGGATCAGCTGCTTGAGCAGGCGCAGCTGGTCGTCGGTGTCGATGATCGTGAAGTTGCTCTGCAGGCCCACCAGCTCGGCGTGGCGGCGCAGCATCTTGGCGGCGACGGCGTGGAAGGTGCCGAGCCAGGGCATGCCCTCCACCGCCGGGCCGATCAGGTGGCCAACCCGCTCGCGCATCTCGCGCGCGGCCTTGTTGGTGAAGGTGACGCACAGGATCTCGCTCGGCCACGCAAGGCGGCTGTGTACGAGATGGGCGAGGCGGCGGGTCAGCGCCGCCGTCTTGCCGGTGCCCGCGCCCGCCAGCATCAGCACCGGGCCTTCGGTGGTCAGCACGGCCTCGCGCTGGGGATCGTTGAGGCCGTCGATCAGCGGATCAGAGGAGGGGGCTTGCAGGTTGTTCACCGTGAACAACTAGGGAACGGCATGGCCCGGTGCAAGCCCGGTTCGTCGCAGCGGAGGAACAATTGCCGGTGCGCTTCGTCGTTCGATCACAACGAAGACATAAACGGAGAGTGAGAAATGCGTAAAGTTCTGCTCGCCGGCTCTGCTGCCCTCAGCTTGTTGGTGGTCCCCGCCGCCATCCATGCCCAGAGCGACCCTGCCGCCCCTGCCGCTTCCGAAATGCCCGCCGCGCCGCCATCTGCTCCGGCTCCGGCCATGCCGCCTCCGGCCGCCTCCAGCGCGGCCGCGCCGACGCTCACGCCCGAGCAACAGGCCACGTACGACAGCTGGACCCCGGCGCAGAAGTCCGATTACGAAAGCTGGCCGAACGACTACAAGGTCTATTACTGGACGCTGAGCATGGATCAGCAAAAGGGCTATTGGGCGCTGACGGCCGACCAGCGCGGCCAGATCTACAAGATGACACCCGAACAGCGGCAGATGGCCTGGAATTCGGTGCTGCAGCAGCTCAAGGGCGAGACGCCTGCGACGCCTCCGGGGCAGGCCAACCCTCCGGGACCGGGCGTGCCGACCGAAGGCGTCCCCGATCCGCAAGCCGCGAACCAGGCCGCGCGCCCGGCGATGCCGGCGGATGAGACCTATCAGGGCGGTCCGTACAAGGGCGCGCTGACCCCGCCGCCTGCGACCGCGATGGACAAGACCTATCCGGTCTGCAGCAAGACGGTGACCGATGCCTGCCGCAATCGCGGCGGGAAGTAGGACGCGTAAATTCCTTCCCGAGACAAGCTCGGGGAGGAATTTGCAAACAAAGCCCGTCATCCCACAAAACCCGTCATCCCAGCGAAGGCTGGGACCGCTGGCCTGTTACGGCCAATTATCGTCAGGACGCCCTGCTGAGGGTTGGGCTTTACACGACCAGCGGTCCCAGCCTTCGCTGGGATGACGGGGTTGTGCGTGCAGTTAGCGCACGCGGAAACGCCCGCTGGCGAGTGCGGGCATTACGCCGGGGAATTCAACGCAACCGAAGTGAACATCGGGTCGGCGTCGGGAGCGTCCAAGCAGGGACGCGGGGTTTTGTTTTCCGTGAAGCTCTGGCGAGCGGCCGGGTAACTCACGGTGCAGCCCGGCTCGACCTGTATTCCATCGGAAAGTCCCATGTGGCCGTCGTTAGGGTTCGCATCGTTATCGGCCGAAGGCTATCCGGGATGGCCGTCCCAAGTCCTGCCGTGTGTCGCAGGAACGTATGGACGGCGTTTCCGGTAGCGCAGAGACAGTCCGGGTCTTCGAACGGACGCGTGGTTTGCGTAGCTACGGCTGAAACCGCATCCCGGCCCACGACGCCGACCCGATACACCGGAGCGACGTGATCATTCGCCGCTCCGGATGCTGGGCTATATAACCCATGTGGTTATATTTGTCAAGGACGAGCGCGCTCAGAACCGGTACGACAGGCCCGCGCTCAGCACCCACGGGTCGAGGTCGTGCTTCGTTTCCAGCACCTTCGCCCCATCGGCATAGAAGCTGGCGGTCGGCTTGATGAAGTACTTCTTGGCATCGAGCGTCACGCCGTAGCCGCTCTGGCCGAGCGCGATGTCCACGCCCGCCTGCAGCGCGACGCCGAAGGAATTGGACATCTTCACCTTGTCCACGCCGAGCGCCTGCGCGGTGGCGCCGGGCTTTTCGTCGAACACGAAGAACAGCGCGGGGCCGGCGCCGACATAAGGCTTGATCGGGGTGCCGGTGTCGAGGTGGTACTTGGCGGTCACGGTCGCGGGCAGGATCAGCACGTGATCGACAAGCCGCGTGCCCGCAAGGTCCGCCGCACCGCCCACGTGATGTTGGGTGAAGCAGCAGATCGTCTCGACCGAGACGGCCTTGGTGAAGAAATACTCGACCGCGAGGGTGGGCACGACGTTGTCGTTCGCCTTCGCGTCGACGTCGGTGACGCCCATGCCGGTGAGCGTGGTGGCAAGGCCCGAATCGATCGACTTGACCTTGTCGATCCCGCCGTCCGGCAGCACTGCCGTGCCCAGCACCTTGACCTGAAACCTGCCGTCCGGGCTTCCGGCCATCGCGGGCGTGGTGAAGGCAGTGGCCGCAAGCGCGGCGGCGAGCAGGGTGATCTTGCGCATATCGCTGTCTTTCGAATGACCGCCGGGGCTGCACCATGCATGTCCCCCCTCTTGAGCGGCCCTTGCGGTTTGCGCTTCATGCAACCGGGATGAATTGATCGGGCGCAAGTCGGGGAGAATTTTGCTGTCGCCCCGTCGTCCCGGACCTGATCCGGGACCGGTGGCTGTCTTTAGGCGCGTGCTGCCCGGCGGGGGCTTCGACAAGCTCAGCCTGAGCGGGACTGATAACCTCTCCTCTCAACACCGCTCAGGCTGAGCTTGTCGAAGCCCCTGCTGCGCGCACCGCGAGGCGGGCCGTTCACGGCCAGCGGTCCCGGATCAGGTCCGGAACGACGAGGGTTTTTGATCCCCGTCAATGCGACTCCCGGCTCCAGCGCCCAAGGCGGACCCTGATCAGCAACTCATCTCGAAAAGAGACAGCTTATGGTTTCGGTGCTGGCGCGGGCAGGCGTGTGGCTTGCCGTGCTCTTCCTTGCCGTGATGGCCTCCGCGCTGGCGGTGGATCAGGGCTTCGCCATCCACATGGGGATCGTCGCCATCGCGGCGATGACCGCCTTGTGGTTCACCTTGCGCGGCGCCGACTACGACGGCATCGCCCGCGGCGTGCTGCGCTTCCCCGATCAGGGCCGCTATGACGACGACCCGATCCGCTGGGGCATGATCGCCACGGTGTTCTGGGGCATGGCGGGCTTCCTCGCGGGCGTGTTCATCGCCGCGCAGCTGACCTGGCCCTGGCTCAATCTGGAGCCCTACCTCAACTTCGGCCGGGTGCGTCCGCTGCACACGTCGGCGGTGATCTTCGCGTTCGGCGGCAATGCCCTGATCGCGACGAGCTTCTACGTCGTCCAGCGCACCTGCCGCGCGCGGCTGGCCTTCCCCGGCCTCGCCCGCTTCGTGTTCTGGGGCTACCAGCTGTTCATCGTGCTGGCCGCCACCGGCTACCTCCTCGGCATCAGCGAGGGCAAGGAATACGCCGAGCCCGAATGGTACGTCGACTGGTGGCTGACCATCGTGTGGGTCTGCTACCTCGCGGTCTTCGTCGGCACGATCGTCAGGCGCTCCGAGCCGCACATCTACGTCGCCAACTGGTTCTACCTTGCCTTCATCGTCACCGTGGCGATGCTGCACGTGGTCAACAACCTCGACCTGCCTGTCAGCCTGCTGGGCTCCAAGAGCTACCCGCTGTTCGCGGGCGTGCAGGGGGCGCTGGTGCAGTGGTGGTACGGCCACAATGCGGTGGGCTTCTTCCTGACCGCCGGCTTCCTGGCCATGATGTACTACTTCGTGCCCAAGCAGGCCGAGCGGCCGGTCTATTCCTACCGACTGTCGATCATCCACTTCTGGTCGCTGATCTTCCTCTACATCTGGGCGGGGCCGCACCACCTGCACTACACCGCGCTGCCCGACTGGGCGCAGACGCTGGGCATGGTGTTCTCGATCATGCTGTGGATGCCGAGCTGGGGCGGCATGATCAACGGCCTGATGACGCTCAACGGCGCCTGGGACAAGGTCCGCACCGATCCGATCATCCGCATGATGGTGATGGCGCTGGCCTTCTACGGCATGAGCACCTTCGAAGGCCCGGTGATGAGCATCAAGAGCGTCAACTCGCTCTCGCACTATACCGACTGGACGATCGGCCACGTCCACTCCGGCGCGCTGGGCTGGAACGGGATGATCACCTTCGGCGCGATCTACTACCTCGTGCCGCGCCTGTGGGGCCGGGAGCGGCTCTACTCGCTGCGCATGGTGAACTGGCACTTCTGGCTCGCGACGCTGGGGATCGTGTTCTACGCCGCCAGCATGTGGGTGGCGGGCATCACCCAAGGCCTGATGTGGCGCGAATACGGGGCCGACGGCTACCTCGTGAACTCCTTCGCAGACTCCGTGGCGGCGCTCCATCCGATGTATGCGCTGCGCGCCTTCGGCGGCGCGCTCTACCTCGCAGGCGGGGTCATCATGACGGTCAACGTCTGGGCCACGATCCTCGGCAAGCTGCGTGAGGAAAAGCCCCTGCGCGATGCCGCCTACGACGCGGCGCAGGATCGTCCGATTTCTGGCCGCCCGATCCTCGCGAACTGACGACGAACAGGGACAAGAACCATGACCACCATCGTCGAACGCCACAAGACGCTCGAGAAGAACATCACCCTGCTGGGCATCTGCGCGCTGGTCGTCGTCGCCATCGGCGGCATCGTCGAGATCGCGCCGCTGTTCTGGATCGACAACACCATCGAGAAAGTTCAGGGCGTGCGCCCCTATACCCCGCTGGAGCAGGCGGGCCGCGACATCTACGTGCGCGAGGGCTGCTACGTCTGCCACAGCCAGATGATCCGCCCCTTCCGCGACGAGGTGGAGCGCTATGGCCACTACAGCCTCGCGGCGGAATCGATGTACGACCATCCGTTCCAGTGGGGCTCCAAGCGCACCGGGCCGGACCTTGCGCGGGTGGGCGGCAAGTATTCGGACAGCTGGCACGTCCAGCACCTGACGAACCCCGAAGGCGTCGTGCCCGAATCGGTGATGCCGAAGTACGGCTTCCTCGCCGAGCGTGACCTGCAAGTCGCCGACCCGGCCGCGAACCTGACGGCGCTGCGCCGCGTGGGCGTGCCCTACACCGACCGCGACATCACCAGTGCGCTGGCCGACCTCAACGCGCAGGCCGACCCGGAAGCCGATCCCGGCGACCTGCTCAAGCGCTACCCCAAGGCGCAGATCCGCGACTTCGACGGCGACCCCAGCCGCGTGACCGAGATGGATGCGCTCGTCGCCTATCTGCAGGTGCTGGGCACCATGGTCGACGTCAACGCCGCCGCCGCGCAGGAGCAGTTGGCGAAGGAGAAGGGCCGATGACCTTCTCTCTCAGCACTCACTCCACCTACGACATGCTGCGGCATCTGGCCGACAGCTGGGGCCTGCTGGCGATGCTGGTGGTGTTCGTCGTGCTGATCGCCTGGCCCTTCCGGCCCGGCCACCGCGCGAAGAACGACGCCGCCGCGACGATGATCTTCAAGGACGAGAACGATGGCTGAGCATCATCCAAAAGGACGCCTCGACGAAGCCACGAACACGGAAACCGTCGGCCACGAGTGGGACGGGATCGAGGAACTCAACACCCCGCTGCCGCGCTGGTGGCTCTGGACCTTCTACGCCTGCATCGTCTTCGCGCTGGGCTACAGCGTGGTCTATCCGGCGTGGCCGATGCTTTCGAGCGCGACGCAAGGCACGCTCGGCTGGACCAGCCGGGGCGAGCTGGACAAGGACATGAAGGCCGCCGCCGCCACCCGCGCGAAGACAGTCGCGGCGCTGGCGGACATGAGAATCGAGGAGCTGCCGAAGCACCCCGAACTGATGCGCGCGGCGGTGGCGGGCGGCGCGGCGGCGTTTAGGATCAACTGCGTCCAGTGCCACGGCGCCGGCGCGGCGGGGTCGAAGGGCTTCCCCAACCTCAACGACGACGACTGGCTCTGGGGCGGCGATCTGAAAACCATCGAGACGACGTTGCTCCACGGCATCCGCCAGCCCGGCGACGAGGCGACGCGGCAGTCGATCATGCCCAACTTCGGCAGCGATGGCCTGCTGACGGCGGCGCAGATCGACGCGGTGGCAAGCCATGTCCTCTCGCTCTCGGGCAAGGCGCGGGGCAATGCCGAGGGCGCGAAGCTGTTCGCCGACAACTGCGCCGTGTGCCATGGCCCCGCAGGCAAGGGCAGCCGCCAGTTCGGCGCGCCGAACCTGACCGACGCGATCTGGCTCGACGGCGGCACGAAGGACGATGTCGTCGCGCAGGTCAGCAAGCCGCACATGGGGGTGATGCCCGCGTGGAACGGCCGCCTCGATCCGGTGACGATCAAGATGCTGGCGGCCTACGTCCACTCGCTGGGCGGGGGTGAACAGGCGCTTGCGCCCGAGCCCGAAGCTGCCGCCACCCCCTGACCCGTCATTCCCGCGAAGGCGGGAACCCATCTGATGACCGTGCAACATGCCAGTTCAGGAGATGGGTCCCCGCCTTCGCGGGGATGACGGAGAAAAAGGAAGCACTCCCAGGCGGGACAAGTACCATGAACAAGCCCCCCGACATGACCCAGCTCTCGCTCTACGCAAAGCGCGAACCGGTCTTCAATCGCCGCATCGACGGCAAGTTCCGCCGCATCAAGTGGGCGATCATGGCGCTGTGCCTCGCGGTCTACTGGGTCACGCCGTGGCTGCGCTGGGACCGTGGCCCTTACGCGCCAACCCAGGCGGTGCTGATCGACCTCGCCCACCGCCGCTTCTACATGTTCGGCATCGAGATCTGGCCGCACGAGTTCTACTTCGTCGCGGGCCTGCTCATCATGGCGGGGATCGGCCTGTTCCTCGTCACCAGCGCGGTGGGGCGGGCGTGGTGCGGCTATGCCTGCCCGCAGACCGTCTGGACCGACCTGTTCCAGCACGTCGACCGCCTGATCGACGGCGACCGCAATGCGCGAATGCGGCTCTACAAAGCCCCGTGGGGACCGGCCAAGATCGCCCGGCGGCTGGTGAAGTGGGCGATCTACCTCGCCATCAGCCTCGCCACCGGCGGCGCGTGGATTTACTACTTCGCCGACGCGCCCACGCTTTGGACCGAATTCTGGAGCGGCACCGCCGATCCCGTCGCCTATGCCACCGTGGCGACGCTGACCGCGACCACTTTCGTGCTCGGCGGCTTCATGCGCGAACAGGTGTGCATCTACATGTGCCCCTGGCCGCGCATCCAGACCGCGATGACCGACGAGAAATCGCTGACCGTCACCTACAAGGACTTCCGCGGCGAACCGCGCGCCAGCCTCAAGAAGTCGCAGAAAGCGCCCGACGTGTTCGGCGACTGCATCGACTGCAACCAGTGCGTCGCCGTCTGCCCCACCGGCATCGACATCCGCCAGGGCCCGCAAGTCGGCTGCATCACCTGCGCCTTGTGCATCGACGCCTGCGACCGGGTGATGCGGGACATCGGCCGCCCGCGCGGGCTGATCGACTACGCCACGCTGGACGACAGCGAGCGCGAGAAGGCCGGACAGCCGCCGACGCGCCACCTCAAGCTGATCTGGCGTCCGCGCACGCTGGCGTATCTTGCGGTCTGGGCGGGCATCGGCCTTGCCCTGCTGTTCGCGCTTGGCACCCGCGTCCACACCGGACTGACCGTCGCCAAGGATCGCAACCCGCCGTACATCCTCCTGAGCGACGGCTCTGTGCGGGGCGCCTACACCTTGCGCCTGCGCAACATGGAGGGCCGCCCGCGCAGGATGGAGATCGCCATCGTCGGTCTCCCCGGCGCGGTGATGTGGACCGACGACAGCGCCCGCGCCGATGCCGCCCGTACCCTCACCCGCACGATCCCCGCCGACGCTACGCTGCCTCTGCGCGTCTACGTCGTCGCCCCGCCGACAACCGCCGCGCAGGACTTCACCTTCCGCGTCACCGCCGAGGGCGAGGCGCGCGAGACCGCCCTATCCGAAGTGACCTTCGACACGCCGCAGGAGGCGACCCCATGACCGTGCAGACCCGCAAGCCTTTCAACGGAAAGCATATGACCGCGATCCTCGTCGCCGGGTTCGGCGTGGTGCTGGCGGTCAACGTGACGATGGCGACGCTCGCCAGCACCACCTTCGGCGGGATCGTGGTGGAGAACTCCTACGTCGCCAGCCAGGACTTCAACCGCTGGCTGGATGAAGCGGCGAAGGAGAGGGCGCTGGGCTGGCGGCTGGCAGCGCGGCGCGGGGCCGAGGGCAGGGTGGTTGTGGATCTGACCCCTCGTCGTCCCGGACTTGATCCGGGACCGCTGGCCATGACCAGCCCACCTTCCGGCGAGGCGCCCACGGCCGGCAAGGCGCCCGCAGATGGCGCGCGCCTAAAGACAGCCACCGGTCCCGGATCAAGTCCGGGACGACGGGAAGTGCTCACCGCCGTGGCCCGCCACCCCCTCGGCCGCCTCCCCGACACCGCACTCACCTTCCGCCGCGAGGGCGGGCACTGGATCAGCACCCGGCCGCTGCCCGCAGGCCGCTGGACCCTGCGCTTCGATATCGAGGCGGATGGCCGCCAATGGCGCACCGAACAGGAGATCGGCGCATGAACGCGATCACACCCCCGCCGTCGGTCCCCGCCGAAACCGCACTCGATACCGCGCCCAGCATCGACAGCCGCTTCACCGTCCCCGGCATCCGCTGCGCCGGCTGCATCGGCAAGATCGAACGCGGCCTCGGGCTCGTCCCCGGCGTGGCTTCGGCGCGTGTGAACCTCTCCGCCAAGCGCGTCGCCGTCAGCCATGCCGAGACGCTCGATGCCGAAACGCTGATCGAGGAGCTGCGCAAACTCGGCTTCGAGGCCGAACGCGCCGCCGA
>NZ_ALVC01000046.1:0-22459 GCF_000293195.2 Sphingomonas sp. LH128 | reverse complement strand
CGAGGGCAAGGTCCGCGCCCGACGGTTCGTGCCGACGTTCACCGTGGGCTTCGCGAAGAACCGGGAGAACGGCTTTGCGTGGAGCCTCGATGCAGGCGTGATGCTCCACGGCAGGCCCCGGACCGAAGACGTCGTCGCCACGGGTGAATTGGCGAGCAACCCGTTATTCCAGGAAGATCTCGCCCGCGAACGCGGCGAAATCGAGAACGAGGTGGACAACTACAAGGTCTACCCGATCGTCCAGCTTTCGGTGGGCTATACCTTTTAGAACTGTCCGGCCGCATCCATCAGCGCGGTAAGCCGCTTGGGCGCCACTGCCCGCCACGACAGCCAGAGCCAGTCGGCGATCGCCTCCCAGTCGGTGTCGCCGCGATCGAGCCGAATGCCGAGCCAGCCGTCACCGAAGTAGGCGGGGCGGAAGTATAGGTCGTCGTCCTGCTCGATCAGCATCGCCTGTTCGTCTGCGCCGCTGATCTTGATCAGCAGCGCGACGCGGCCGTCCCCGTGATGGTCGGCGCTGAAGTAGGCGAACTTCTTGCCCTTTATCACGCCGAAGCAGGCCATGCCGTGGCTGACCGTCTCATCGCTCTCGGGCAAGGCGAGGGCGCGTTCGCGCACTTGCTCGAGCAGCCATTCGGGCCGCGTCTCGCGCGTCACGAGGTCGGCGAGGCAGCGCGAGTAGAGCTGGTGCTCGGCAATCAATACGCGCGCGGCGAGCGTGTCGGCCGTATCTCCTGGCAGGATCGCAACCGGGGTCTGGCCGAGGATCGGGCCGTCGTCGAGCTGCGCGGTGACGAGGTGGACGGTAACGCCGCCGTGGCTGTCGCCTGCCTCGATCGCGCGGTCATGGGTGTGCAGGCCGGTGTACTTGGGCAGCAGCGAGGGATGGATATTGACCATCCGGCCTTCCCAGCTGCCCACGAATTCCGGCGTCAGGATGCGCATATAGCCCGCCAGCGCGACCCACTGCGCGCCGCTGGCGCGAATCGCCGCGTCCATCCCCGCGTCGTGTTCTGGCCGCTTCATGCCCTTGTGACTGAGCGCGAAGGTTTTCACGCCTTCCGCTTCGGCAAGGCGCAGCCCCTTGGCCTCGGGATCGTTGGCGGCGACCAGTACGATCTCGTAAGGACAGTCGACCGCGCGGCTCGCATAGAGCAGGGCGGCCATGTTGGTGCCGCTGCCCGAGATCAGGACGGCGACTTTGGCTCTCTCAGCCAAGATGAACGGCTTCCCACGGCTCGCGCGCGGACCACGCCTCGGCCGATCCTGCCACGGTGCAGCCCTTTTCGCCCGGCTCGATCGCGCCGATGGTGAAGACGGTCTCGCCCACGGCTTCCAGTTCCGCCTTGAGCGCTTCGGCTTCGTCAGCCGCGACGGCCAGTACCATGCCGACGCCGCAGTTGAAGGTGCGCGCCATCTCGCCCGGCTCGATGTTGCCCTGCGCCTGCAGGAACGCCATCAGGCGCGGCTGCGGCCAGGCATCGGCGTCGATGCGGGCGTGCAGGCCCTTGGGCAGCACGCGCGGGATGTTCTCGAGAAGGCCACCGCCCGTGATGTGGGCGAGGGCGTGGATACGGCCCGCGCGGATGAACGGCAGCAGGCTCTTCACGTAGATGCGGGTCGGCGCGATCAGCGCGTCGATTAGCAGCGTGTCCGAATCGAACAGGGCGGGGCGGTTCAGCTTCCAGCCCTTGTCCTCGGCCAGACGGCGCACCAGCGAATACCCGTTGGAATGGACGCCCGAGGACGCGAGGCCCAGCAGCACGTCGCCGGCCGCGACCTTGTCCCCGGTCAGCTGCTCGCCGCGCTCCACCGCGCCGACGCAGAAGCCCGCGAGGTCGTAGTCGCCCGCCGCGTACATGCCCGGCATCTCGGCCGTCTCGCCGCCGATGAGGGCGCAGCCGGAAATCTTGCAGCCATCGGCAATGCCCGCGACGACGCGCTCGGCGACGCCGTTCTCCAGCTTGCCGGTGGCGAAGTAGTCGAGGAAGAACAGCGGCTCGGCGCCCTGCACGATAAGGTCGTTGACGCACATGGCGACGAGGTCGATGCCGATATGGTCGTGGCGGTCGTGGTCGATCGCCAGCTTGACCTTGGTGCCGACGCCGTCGTTGGCGGCGACCAGCAGCGGGTCCTTGTAGCCCGCCGCGCGCGGATCGAAGAAGCCGCCGAAGCCTCCCAGTTCCGCGTCGGCGCCGGGGCGCGCGGTGGATTTCGCGAGCGGGGCGATGGCCTTGACCAGCGCGTTACCGGCCGCGATCGAGACGCCGGCCTGCTCGTAGCTATAGCTCTTCTGGGAGTTATCGTCGGACATGTGGGCGCGCCTAGCGCTTTGTGACTTGGATTTCCATCTTCGATTGGGCACAAGGCCCCCGGTTTCGACATGGCAATCACGATTTCCCCCAAAAGCCTGCGGTTCAGCCGCAAGGGTGCCGCCTCCAGGGCCATGTTGTGGTGGGGCGGCGCGGCCGTTCTCGCAGTGGCGACGATCACCGGCGTCCAGCTTCTGGCGCAGATCGAGGGCGATCGCGGTATAGCTCCGCTCGCCAATTCGCAGGACATCCAGGTCAACGGCATCAGCGTCGACGTGACCGCGAAGACCGGCGCGCAGGCCCGGATCGACGGCTGGAAACTGGCGGAAAAGGAAGCCTGGAAGAAGCTCGGCGGCCCGGACATGCCGGTCGAATCAATCGACGCCATGGTGACCTCCGTGGTCATCGGGCAGGAGCAGGTCGGCCCCAAGCGCTATATCGCGACGCTCGGCGTCATTTTCGACAAGGCCAAGGCCGGGCAATATGTCGGCGCTGGAGCGGGCTCCGGTCCGCGTTCGGCGCCGCTGCTGCTGATCCCGGTGCTCGATTCGGGCGGTGTCAGGCAGGTCTTCGAGGTGCGCGGGCCGTGGCAGCGCGCCTGGGCCGAGTTCCAGGCTGCCGCCAGCCCCGTCGATTACGTGCGCCCGACCGGCTCGGGCGGCGAATCGCTGATTCTCACCGCCGGACAGACCTCGCGCCGCAGCCGCCTGTGGTGGCGTACGGTGCTCGGCCAGTTCGACGCCTCCGACGTGGTGATGCCCGTCGCGCGGCTGGAGCGGCAATGGCCCGGCGGCCCGATCAAGGGCACCTTCACCGCGCGCTACGGCCCGGACAACAAGTTTCTCGGCGGCTTCACCATGGACGCCGCCAGCGAGCAGGACCTGCCGCGCATGCTGGAGCAGGCCGTCACGCGCGTCGACGGCCTCTACCGCGACGCGCTGGCGACCGGCGAACTGCGCCCTGACCCTTCTATCAACGCAGGCGGAGAAGCGCTTGACCGGGCCTTCGCCGAGCTGCGCGAAAAGCTGATGCCCAAGGGCGAGGCACCCGTGGTGGTGCCGACGCCGATCCCGGTGATTCGCACCGAAGACGTCTCCGGTGCTCCGGTCGAGACCGTTACGGTCCAGTTCGCTACGCCCGATGCCGCTGCGGTAGACGCTGCGCTCGCCGCCGTTCGCGGTGTGCCGGGTGTGCAGGGCGCCGCGACCGTAAGCCTCGCGATCGGCGGCACCTCTGTCATGCGGGTCACCGTATCGGGCGGAGGCGAGCGGCTGACCGGTGCCTTGCGCGGGCAGGGTTGGAAGGTTTCCGGCGGGGGCACCTCGCTTAGGATCAGCCGCTAGGACCCTCGCCATGCGACAGATCGCCCTTCCGCTGTCCGCCGCGAGCGACAGTCCGCCGCGCATTGTCGTGGGTGAGGCCAACGCGCCTGCGATCGATGCGCTGATAGAGCCGGCCCAGTGGCCTTTCCGCACCGCGATCCTCTCCGGCCCGCCGCGCTCCGGCAAGTCGCTGCTGGCGCGCTGGTTCGTCGAATCGGGCGCAGGCGATGCTGTCGATGATGCGCAAGGCATACCCGAGGACGCACTGTTCCACCGCTGGAACCGGGCGCAGGAACTGGGCCGTCCGCTGCTGATCGTCGCCGACAAGCCTTTCGCACCGGGCGTAGGCGACAGTGATGGCGAACGCTGGCGGGTACGCCTGCCGGACTTGTCCTCGCGGCTTGGTGCCGCGCTGAACCTTGCGATCGGCGAGCCGGACGATGCGATGCTCATCGCGCTGATGGAAGTGCATGCCGAGATGCGCGGGCTGGTTCTCGATCATTCGGCAACGCAATATCTTGTAGGACGTTGTACCCGTAGCCATGTGGGCGTCGAACGTCTGGTCGCCGCCATCGACCGGCTCAGTCTGGAGCGCAAGACGGCCCCCACAATGGCCATCTGGCGCGACGCGCTGGAAGAGACTAAAGGCGGCGCCCAGACTTAAGGGTTTGTCTGGAAAATGCGCTGCATTTTCCGGGCGGCTGGTGCCGCGAAATGCGCATATCGCGCATTTCCAGACGGTAACGTGAGGGCGGCTTTGCGACAAAAGTTGCAAAGTGGAACGATTGATGGGAATTTCCGGCGATGCTGGGTAATATCATCCGCTATCTGGACTCGGTTGTCGCACGCGATCCTGCGCCGCGTTCGCGTTGGGAAGTGCTGCTTTATCCGGGCGTATGGGCTCTGTTCTGGCACCGCATCGCGCATGCCCTGTTCCAGGCGGACCTGTTCTTCCTCGCCCGCGTGGTGAACCACCTTGCGCGCTTCCTGACCGCGATCGACATCCATCCCGGCGCGCAGATCGGCCGCAATTTCTTCATCGACCACGGCTTCACCGTGATCGGCGAGACCGCGGTGATCGGCGACAACGTGACGATCTACCAGTGCGTGACGCTGGGTGGTTCCAACCCCACCAACGGCGTCGGCGGCAAGCGCCACCCTACCCTGCTCGACAACGTGATCGTCGGTTCGGGCGCGCAGATCATCGGCCCCGTCACCATCGGCCGCCGTGCCCGCATCGGCGCCAGCGCGGTCGTGACCGAAGACGTGCCCGAGGGTGCGACGATGATCGGCCTCAAGGCCCGCTCCACGCTGGTCAAGGCGGAGACCTGGGCCAAGGAATTCATGCCCTACGGCACGCCTTGCAAGGAACCCTGCGAGCCCACAGGCGGCGCCCAGCGCGTCGAGGATCTCGAACAGCAGGTGGCCTTGCTGCGCGCTCAGGTGGAGGAACTTATCTCCGAGCGTCAGCACGCCGCGCGCGAAAACGAGCGCTGGTGAGCCGCTGAATGGTGGCAGGCGGAATTACCTCAGGTAGCGTCGTCCCGTTTCCCGGCGTCCAGCCGTCGCAGGTCGGGTTCGACCGGCTGGAACTCCAGCGAATTCTCGATCTCTACGGCCGGATGGTCGCGGCCGGGCTCTGGCGCGACTACGCGATGGATTTCGCGCGCGAGGCCGCCAGTTTCAGCGCTTTTCGCCGCGCCGCCGAACGCCCGCAGGCGCGGATCGAGAAGCGCCCCTCGCTGCGCGGCAAACAAGGCATGTGGACCCTGTTCGGCGAAGCGGGGCAAGTGCTCAAGCGCGGGCACGAACTCTCGAATGTGCTGAGTTCGCTGGAACGCAAATTGCTCAAGGTTGTCGAGGACTGAGCGTTCTCGGCTGAAAGCCCGTCATCCCAGCGCAGGCTGGGACCGCTTTCGTCATATCGCGAGGTCTCGGCAAGGCTGCGGCGAAACTACACCGGCCCGTCGATAGGGCGTTTCATGGCCATAGCGGTCCCAGCCTTCGCTGGGATGACGGCAAGTGTATCCTCCCCGTTGCGAAGCAATGGGGAGGGGGACTGCCGACGCAGTCGGTGGTGGAGGGGGCAGCGGCGCAAACACCCCCTGCGTCAGCGGCTGCGTCCCTGCCCCCTCCCCATCGCTTTGCGACAGGAAGGATGCTTAAGCCGAAGCGGGTAGCCGTTCGCGCCAGCTTTCCGGCGCCAGCGTCAGCAGGGCGCGGCGCAGTGGAGTCCAGAACACCGACAACGCGAGCAGCGCCGCACCGACGAACAGCGTGGAGATCGCCAGGTTCATCTCGATCGTACCGGCATTGCGCAGGAGGCCGTTCAATGCCGCCAGCACGTAGATCAGCGCCGACACCAGCAGAGCCCGCCGGTCCACCAGCAGGGCGACGAGCGCAAATGCCACATAGGTGACGAGCACCCCTGCGGCATGGCCCGGAGTCACGTCGTCGCCGTTCAGCACGCCCAGCCAGTAGAACAGCGAATGCGCGATCAGCGGCGCGGCGAGCAGGTGGAGCCAGAACGCGATGTCCGCGCGCTGGGTCCGCCGAGCCCGGTCGGACAAGTCCCAGCGCATGGCGAAGGCGAAGACCGCCAGCCCGCACAGGAAGGCGGCGGGCGCGAGGACCGGGTTGGCCGCCAATGCCTGCCCGGTGGCCCAGGCGATCGCCGAAAGCAGGAGCAGCACGACGGCGCCGGTTCCGGCCGCAATCGTGATCGCCACGTGGAAACGCAGCCAGTGGAGCAGCGCTCCGACTCCGGCCGCTACAGCGGCGCTCAGCATGATGGCTGCGTCCTGCCAGGGATAGCGCTCCATCCGGTGCCAGGTGTGCCGCTCGCCGTTGAACTCGTAATAGACCGGCACCCGATGCTCGGGCAGGGCCTCCGCGACGAGCGCTCCGGCAAAAAGCCCGAGGCCGACGACGAACGAGGCGAGCACGATGATCGAGGGCAGGGCCATGCGGCGCTTGCGCGTGAAGATCTCGGCCATGAGCCAGCTGGCCATGGCGACGAGCAGGCCGGCCATCCACCAGCGCTGGTCGTTGGCGCCCGCCGCGTAAACGCCGGAGAAGATCACCAGCAGGCAGGCGATGCCCACGAAGATGTCGTTGAAACTGGTGACGAGGCGAATGTTTTCCTCGTCCGCCATCGGCACCACGCGTGTCGTAGCCACATGGGCGCGCAAGGCGTCCGCCGCCTCGGCGCTGATGGCTCCGGCACTGACGGCGGATTGCAGATCGTCTTCGGAATACAAGGCGTTCCCCTTAAGCGGCTGCGAAGCTGCCCGCGTGGGCAGGCACCGTCAATCGCAATTGCCTCCGCTTGTTAAGGCGCCCGCATCAGCATCGACAGCGCGTGATGTGCCTGGTCCATGCCGGTCTCGAACGGATGGTCGCCCGACCGGTCGGCGATGCGCGGCCATGCGGCGGCGACGTCCTCGGCGCTGCGGGCGGATTCCGGGAGCAGGACGCCATCGTTCATGGTGATCCACGTGCCCTGGAACACGCCGCCACCGGCCGCGAGGATGGTGTCGGTCGGCGCCTCGGGAGAGACAAGGAACACGGCGGCGGGCACGACATTGCCGGGCTCGAACGCCTTGTAGGCTTCCTCGGGAAAGATGTCGGCGGTCATGCGGGTGCCGGCGGTCGGCACGATGGTATTGACGCGGATGCCATACTTCGCGCCTTCCAGCCGCAGCGTCCGGGCGAGGCCGAGCACGCCCGCCTTGGCCGCGCCGTAATTGGCCTGCCCGAAATTGCCGCCAAGCCCGGTAGAGGAGGTCGTCATCAGCACGCGGCCGTAGTTCTGCTCGCGCATCGTCTCCCATACAGCCTTCGTCGCGAAGGCGCTGCCGAGGAGGTGGACACGCACGACCAGCTCGAAATCGGCGGGGTCCATCTTGGCGAACGTGCGGTCGCGCAGGATGCCGGCATTGTTGATGAGGACATGGATGCCGCCCCAGGCTTCCCTCGCGCGGGCGGCCATCGCTTCCATCTGCGTGTAGTCGGAGACGTCGCCGCCATCGGCCATGGCCTCGCCGCCGATCTCGCGGATTTCCTCGACGACCTGCAGCGCCGCGTCGGACTGGCCCGATCCGTCCCGCGCCGCGCCAAGGTCGTTGACCATGACTTTGGCCCCGCGCCGTGCCAGTTCGAGCGCATAGGCGCGGCCGAGCCCGGTGCCTGCTCCGGTAACTATGGCGACCTGATCGGTGAAGGAAATGGATGCTGCGCTGCTCATCGCCGAGTGATGGCAGGTCGTAGCGGCCCATTCAACGGCGCGTTCAACCTTGCCCCGGCGGCTGCGAAGGGTCATAGGCGCATCCAACGAATCTGCCCGCTATCCTGCGAAAGGCCCGCCAGATGAAAGTCCGCGTCCACGTCAGCCTCAAGCCCGGTGTCCTCGATCCTCAGGGTCGCGCGATTCACCACTCGCTGGAGGGCCTCGGCTTTTCCGGCGTCAACGACGTGCGCGCCGGCCGCCTGTTCGAGCTGGACGTTGCCGAGAGCGTCACCGACGAGGCGATCGACGACATGTGCCGCAAGCTCCTCGCCAACATGGTGATCGAGAACTACCGCATCGAGAAGGTGGCCGCCTGATGGCCTTCACCTCCGCCGTCATCACCTTCCCGGGCTCGAACTGCGACCGCGACATGGCGACGGCGCTGGAGAAGGTTTCTGGCACCGCGCCTCACCGTGTCTGGCACGGCGACAGCGAACTGCCCGAGGGTCTGGACTTCATCGCCGTTCCGGGCGGCTTCTCCTACGGTGATTATCTGCGCTGCGGCGCGATCGCCTCGCGCTCGCCGATCATGCAGGCGGTGATCGCGGCGGCGGACAAGGGCGTGCCGGTGCTCGGCGTGTGCAACGGCTTCCAGGTCCTGACCGAAAGCGGGCTGCTGCCGGGCGCGCTGCTGCGCAATGCCGGGCTGAACTTCGTGTGCCGTGAAGTCGGGCTCGAAGTGGTCAACGCGCAGTCGCTGTTCACCAATGCCTACGAAGCTGGGCAGGTCGTACGCATTCCGGTGGCGCATCATGACGGCAACTACTTCGCCGACGATGAGACGCTGAACCGCCTCGAGGGCGAGGGCCGCGTTGCCTTCCGCTATGCCGAGGAGGTCAACGGATCGGCGCGTTCGATCGCGGGCGTGCTCAATGATGCGGGCAACGTGCTGGGCATGATGCCCCACCCCGAGCGCGCGATCGAGACCACGCATGGCGGTACGGACGGGCGCGGCCTGTTCGAAAGCGCGATTCGCGGGCTGGTCGGCGCCTGAACCTGCCTTAGGGTAGCGTTAGGTGCCGTTGAGTGCCGTGAGGTGCACTCATGCGGCGACCTCTCGGGTTTCGCCGCCAAGCCATTGACGCACAACGAGATACCGCCCGTGCAGGGCGCCTCGATCGTGCACGCCGAAGCCGAGGAGGGTGCCTTCGTGCCCCTCTGCGGCCGGAAGCCATTTCACCTGCTCCAATCCGAGCCGAACGCCCTCGCGGGTGAAATCGCTCGCCCGCGCCAGCCCTTCGGCGACGAGGCGGCCGATGTCGTGGCCCTTGGCTACGGCGAGCGCCTGACGGCAAGGCGCGTCGATCCGGTCCATCACCGCCCGCAGCGTGGTGTTCGCGTCGGAGTGCATGTCGATATAGAGCCAGCCGTTGCAGGCACGGGCGAAATCACCTTGATACCCGCGCAATCCTGCGGTGTTCATGATGCGCGGCCCGTCCCATCCGGCGCGGTCGAGGGCTTTCGAGACGGGCGGCGCCGAGAGCCCCAGACCAAGGTAGACGACGCCGTCGGGCGCGGCTTCCAGCAATCTCGCCACGGCATCGTCGACATCGTCGGCTAGCGGCGAGATGCCCTCCTTCGCCGCGATTTCGATGCCGAGGACGCGCGCCTCGCCGTCGAGATACTTGAGATGGCGCGTCCCGATCGGCGAGAGATCGTAGATCACCGCGAGGCGCGTGCGCCCGAGGCTCGCCATCTGGCGCGCGATGACGAGCGACTCGTCCTCGTGGCTGCCCACCTGGTGCTGGAACATCCACCGGCCCCGCGCGCGCTCGGCTCCGGCCCAGTAGATGGTGGGAATGCGCAATTGCTCGGCAAGCGGGGTGGCGACAAGCGCATTGTCGCCGATCGCCGGGCCGACGATCAGGCTGACGCCGGCCTTCGCGAGCTGCCGATAGGCCTGCTCGACTGCCTCGGCGGTGCCTGAGGGGAGGCCTAACGCATAGGCGTGGACGAATTCCACCTCGGCGTCGAGGCGGCCTGCATCGCGCAAGGCGTCGATCTCGCGCTCGATCCAGCCGGTGATGTCGCCAGGCACCGGCAGGCCATGCTCCAGCCCGGACGGATCGCCGCCAGTGAAATCAGCCATATCGTTGAGAATGCCGACTTTCACGCTCGCAGCCATCGATTCCTCCGGCGGGGCGGAGCACCCCTGTCGGCCCTGAAAATGAGCCAGCCGGGAAAAGGCTGCACAGCACCTCGCGGGAATCGTGCGTCAGGTGCGAGCGCCCCGCCGGAACAGGGGCTGGAGACATTCGGCATAACTGGGGTCGCGCTCCGCAAGGCCCAGCAGGCCACCGCCGTCGAACGGCCGTCGCAGCTTGAAGTCGTAAGTGACGACGCGTTTTGAGAAGCGCCATCGCCCGTCGGCACAGCGCCGGTAGTTGTCGATGTAGCGCACGGCCATGAAATCCTCCTCGCGCCCGCCTTCGCGGGTTGGGATGAGGTGCCAGGCCAGGCCGTAGACCTCGCCGCTGCCCACGTCTCCATCGACCGCGATCAGGTGGTTGCATACGTGATGCCCGGAGTAGGGCATGTGCGGGAAGGCTCGGGCGATGAAGTCGCAGTAGTCCCCCGCCGGGCCGTCGAAGCTGTCGCCATGGGTGTCGGTGGCGTCATCGGTATAGAGGTCGCGCAGCAGGGCGATGTCCTGCCGGTCGATCGCGCGGCAGTAGAGCAGCACCAGGTCGCGGATCGCGTCCTTGTCGAGAAGGGTCTGCAGGGCGGTCTCATCGATCATCGTCTCTCTCCGCGTCAGAGCAGGGCGCCGCCGTCCACGGGGTAGACCTGCCCGGTGATGAAGCTGGCCCGCGCCGAGGCCAGAAAAGTCACCATCGCCGCCATTTCCTCAGGCGTCGCAAAGGGACGGCCGACGAACGTGCGGCGTTGGCGCAGCGCGCGGTCCTCTTGACGCTGGCGGTGCCTTTCGAGAACAGGCCGGTTTCGGGGTTGAAGCGGCTGCCGCTGCTGAGGCTGGCCGGGTCGGTCGGGATCGTGGCGTAAGGCGCGACGGCATTGACGCGAATCCCATGCGCGCCGACTTCCTTGGCGAGCACCACGGTGAAGCTGTGCACCGCCCCCTTGGCGGCCGAATAGACCGGCAGCATGTAGTCGCCCACCAGTGCGGCGGTTGAACCGACGTTGACAATCGCCCCGGCCTTGCGGGCGATCATGCCGGGCAGCACGGCATGGGTCATGCGCAGCACGGTGCCGAAGTTGAGGTCGATGTCCGCCATCCATTTCGCCGGATCGGAATCGACGAAGAGGCCCTGGTCGACGTTGCCGCCGACGTTGTTCACCAGCACCGCTGCGGGGCCGAGCGCTTCGGCGGCCTTCAGCACTATCGCGGGAGAGACAGGGTCCAGCATGTCGGCGGCGACGAACACCGCCTCGGGTGCGCCGCGCGCCTTGCAGTCGGTGACCAGCCTTGCGCCTGCCTCGTGGTCTCTGCCGACGAGGACGGGCAGGGCGCCCTCGGCTGCGAGGTCCAGCGCAACGGCGCGGCCGATGTTCGCGGTCGCGCCGGTGACGATCGCGACCTTGCCTTGCAGTTGAAGTTCCATCGCCCGCTCCCGAAGTTTTTCCGAGAGCTAGGGCCGCCCTACCTCAAGGGCAAACCGCGCCGGCGATGATGATCCGCGATCAGCGGCGCGAACTGCGAACGCAGCGCATTTCGCCGTCGCTGCCGTTGTCCTCGACCTTGCGCAAGTACGTGTCCTTGAGCCGGTGCAGCTTGAGGCCCTTGAGCTTGCCGCCGGTCATCGTCACGTAGTCGCCTGTCAGCAGGTAGCTGCCGCGGATGCCGCCCGCCTTGTAAGCCGAGGCATTGACCACGCGGAACTCGTAGTCGGGCAAAGGCTTGCCGACGAGGCCGCCCGCGTCGCCCGCCATCTCGCAGCTGTAAGTGCCGATGGGCAGGGTGGAGATCAGCCCGCCGCTCACCGGAGGCGGGGCAGGCTCTGCGGAGGCGCAGCCGGCGACGAGGGCCAACAGCACAACGGGAAGGGAGGCACGCTTCATGGCATTCAGCTAGCATCGGCGCGAAGCAATTGCCATGCCTCGCGACCTCGTCTAAGGGCGCATCCTTTCGAGGGTCGCGCCTGCTGTGGCCCCGCGATTCAGCTCTTTCCCATCCTGAAGGCCAGAACCATGAAGATCAGTGGCGTCGATATCCGTCCCGGTAACATCCTTGAATACGAAAAGGGCATCTGGAAGGTCGCGAAGACGCAGCACACGCAGCCCGGCAAGGGCGGTGCCTTCATGCAGGTCGAGATGAAGAACCTGATCGACGGCCGCAAGACCAACGTGCGCTTCCGCAGTGCCGACACCGTCGAGCGCGTCCGTTTGGACACCAAGGACTTCCAGTTCCTCTATGCCGAGGGCGACGACCTGGTATTCATGGATACCGAGAACTACGATCAGATCTCGCTTCCCGCCGATCTGCTGGGCGATGCTGCCGCGTTCCTTCAGGACGGCATGCAGGTGAGCCTGGAAATGTGGGAAGAGCGCCCGATTTCGGTCCAGCTCCCCGAGCAGGTCGAAGCCACCATCGTCGAAGCCGACGCCGTGGTGAAGGGCCAGACCGCCTCGTCCAGCTACAAGCCCGCCGTGCTCGACAACGGCGTGCGCGTGATGGTGCCGCCGCACATCGAAAGCGGTACGCGCATCATCGTGGACGTCTATGAAAAGACTTACGTGAAGAAGGCAGACTGAATGAACAAGCTCGTCCTGACCGTCGCGACCGCCGCCCTGGCGATCGCGGGAACTTCCTCCGTTGCCTACGCCGCTGCCCCCAAGGCCGCTGCAAAGAGCGCCGCCAAGCCTGCCGCTGCGGCACCCGCAGGCGGCGACTCGCAGGCGCAGCACGCGATGCTCTACCTCAAGGTGCTCATCAGCGGGTTGCAGTCGGACAAGATCGAGGAACCGGTCAAGGGCGCGCTCGTCGGCTGCATCTACGACAATTCGCTCGGCAAGATCACCGAATCGATGGACAAGGTGATCGCCGAGAATTCGGGCAAGATCAGCCGTGACAATCCCAGCGAGCTGCTGAGCGTCATGGCCCAGATCTGCGGCTACAAGCCGACTGCGCCTGCCGCCGGCACGGCCCCCGCCAAACCCGCGCCGCAAGGCCGCTGACAATCGGGGCCGATGTCGGCCCACAGGAGTGAAGTACAGTCATGGCCGCCATTTCCGGTCTCATCCGCGTCATCGAGAAGGCCGCCCGCAAGGCCGGCAACCGCCTGCGTCGCGACTTCGGCGAAATCGAGCACCTGCAGGTCAGCCGCAAGGGCCCTGCGGACTTCGTGTCGAAGGCCGACCAGGCTTCCGAGCGCACCATCTGGGACGAACTGCGCGCCGCGCGGCCGGACTGGGGCTATCTGTTCGAGGAAGCCGGCGAGATCGAGGGCGACCCGACCAAGCCGCGCTTCATCGTCGATCCGCTCGACGGCACGACCAACTTCCTTCACGGCATCCCGCACTTCGCGATCTCGATCGCGGTGCAGGAGCCGCGTCTGGACGGGAAGGGCTGGGGTGAGGTCACCGCCGGCCTGATCTACAACCCGGTCACCGACGAAAGCTACTGGGCCGAGAAGGCACGCGGTGCGTGGCTGCACGACCGCCGCCTGCGCGTCTCCTCGCGCCGTCATCTCGACGAGAGCCTGATCGCAACCGGCATTCCCTTCGCGGGGCACGGCGATCACGGCGTCTGGACCAAGATCTATCACGGCCTCGCGCCGCAGGTGGCGGGCATTCGCCGCTTCGGATCGGCCGCGCTCGATCTCGCCTGGGTCGCCTCGGGCCGCTACGAGGGATTCTGGGAATCGGACCTCAAGCCGTGGGATACCGCAGCGGGTTGCCTGCTCGTGCGTGAGGCCGGTGGTTTCGTGTCGGACTGGAAGGGTCGTTCGAACCCGATCTGCGACACCGAAATCCTCGCGGGCAACGACGTGCTGCACTCGCGCCTGCACAAGATAGTTGCGACCGCCCTCAAGGCATGATTTCATCACCCTCTGAGGCACGTTTCGGCGTGTCTCGGAGGGTGATTCTCTGAACTGAAACGAAATCGTCGCGGAATTTTCCGCAAACGGGTGTAAAACGCCGGGACATGGAACGCCATGTCCCTCGCCGTTGCGCCCTTGCGCTGCTTTTTGCGGCGGCGCCTTCGCCTGCATTTGCCGAGCAGCCGGTGCCTCTGGCGAAGCAGCGGCAATTCGACCTGACCGCCGTGCCGACGATAAACGCGCGCACGTCGCTGCGATCGCAGGCGGTGGGCGAGATCGAGCTGCTCAAGCCCGAGAAGACGCGGCTGAAGCTGACATATCAGACCGACGATGATGGTCCGCGCTTCGAGATCGGGACGCTCGGATCGCGCAAGGGGGCGATGAAATCGCGTCTTCTCCACGTCGCGATGGACTGGATCTTCTGAACGGGCTTGAACCCTGACGAAGTGCCGTCTAAGCGTCGCGCCTCGTTTCCGTGCCCCTGTGGCGGAATGGTAGACGCGAACGACTCAAAATCGTTTGTCGAAAGGCGTGCCCGTTCGAGTCGGGCCAGGGGCACCACTTCCTTCGATCGTCCTCAGAACAATGAGGCGATGACGAGGACCAGCAACAGCGCGACGACGATGGCCGCTAACCATTGCACCAGCGGGTAGGCTGCGATCAGCCGCGTCAGCGCCCAGGCGGCCACGGCGCCGAGCACGGTTCCTGCGATCATGCCGCCAAGGACGCCCCACTCGCCCATCATCCACAGCAGGACTAGCGCGAAGACGCCGACCGGGAAGAATCCCGCCAATGCTCGGGCGAGTGTGGGGGGCAAGGTGCGCCAGTTCATCGAGCGCCGCGTGGGAATGCCGTCAGCCATGGCCGCAGAGTAATCCTGCTACGCCCCCGCCGCCAGCCGGAGCGTCGCGCGAATCGGGCGGTACGGCTAGTTCAGGCCCTGCAGCCAGTCAGCGATCATCGCGCGCCCCGCCGCAACCGCGCCGGGGCCGAGTTCGTCGTGTCGCTGGCGGAGTGCCTGAGGGCAGCCTCCCGCCTCGACGACGGCTTCGGGCCACTGGTCGATCCAGGCGTCGAAGCGCGGGTCCTCGCCCATTTCGGCATGGAACTGCAACGCCAGCTGATTGCGGCCCCGGCGGAACGCCTGATGCTCGTAAAGCGAGGTCGAGGCCAGGAATTCCGCGCCCTCCGGCTTGGTGAACGTGTCGCCGTGCCAGTGCAGCACCGGCACTTCGCGCACATGGCGCAGCGGGCTGTCGGCGGCGTGCTCGTGAACCTGAACGGGGTGGAAGCCGACTTCCTTCGCCGGGCCGGGAAACACCCTGGCGCCGAGCGCGCTGGCCATCATCTGCGCGCCGAAGCACACGCCCAGCGTCGGACGGTCCGCCTCCAGTCGCATAGCAAGGCGGCGTAGCTGGCAGCCGATCCAGGGATGACGGTCCTGCTCGTAGACGCCCATCGGCCCGCCCATCATGATGAGCAGGTCCGGCTCGCGCAGATCGAGGGTTGAGAATTCCGGGTCGGTGACGTCGATCCGGCTGACTTCGTAGCCGGCGTCCTCGATGGGTTTGCGATAGCCTGCGACCCCTTCGTGGGGAACGTGGCGGATGATGAGCGCGGTCTTCACGGGCCTACTGTGTCACAAGTGATGTTAACGGGCGACATCGAACTCCGGCCTGAAGAGACAAGACTTGGGAGATGCGGATTCCGATGCCGCCCGATGGGGTCATTGCAGAAGCGTCACAGGCCGAGGCGGGACCAGAAGTCGCCCGCGCTGCGGATTGTGGCCGCGCCGCCTCCCGGCGGCGAAGCGGCGGCGCCGCGCCACGAGGGGTGCGGCAGGCGTGCGTCGGTGCTGGGCCGGGCACGCAGGACTTGCGAGGTGATGCGGGGGATCGAGTTGAACATTTCGTATCTCCATCGGGAGGCACGAAGCCCGGCGTTGTCGCCTTGCGGTTTCGTGCGCTTTAGCGGTTGGTGACGCGGAGCAAGCTGACAGCCATCAAATGCCGCGGAAGAACAGGCGAACCCTGCGCTTCGAGGTTCAATCTATTCATTTGGTAGAGAATGTCGATACGGAGTTTCTATCGGGCCTATGAGAAAAACTTCACGCCGATTGCGGAGCTGGCGGGGCTGACGTAGCTTTCGCTCATGCGCGCCGTTCTCCTTGCATCCGCCTGCGCTCTTGCGAGCGTTTCCCTGCCTGCAATGGCAGAGCCCGTTGCCGATACAGTGGCGCGTGACCTGCCGGGGCTGATGGAGACTTATCGCGATCTACACGCCAATCCCGAACTCAGCTTTCAGGAAGCGCGCAGTGCGAAGATCATGGCCGATGCCGCGCGCAAGGCGGGTTTCACGGTCACCGAGAAGGTCGGACGCACCGGCATAGTCGCGGTCCTGAAGAACGGGCCGGGGCAGACCGTCCTCATCCGCGCGGACATGGACGGGCTGCCGGTTGTCGAGCAGACCGGGCTGCCCTTCGCGTCAACCAGGCGCGGCACGTCCACGGCGGGCGTGGAAAGCGGCATCATGCATGCTTGCGGCCACGACACGCACATGACCGCCTGGATCGAGACGGCGCGTCTCATGGCCGCGCGCAAGGCGGAGTGGTCGGGCACGCTGGTCATGATCGGCCAGCCGGCCGAGGAGATGGGGCTGGGCGCGCTGGAGATGCTCAAGGACGGGCTCTACACGCGCTTTCCCAAGCCGGATTACACGCTGGCCTTCCACGATACGCCTGAGCTTGCCGCCGGTGTCGTCGGCGCGGCGAAAGGCTGGGCGCTCGCCAATGTGGACAGCGTGGACATGCTCGTGCGCGGGGTCGGCGGGCACGGCGCCTACCCGCAGACCACGCGCGACCCGATCGTGCTCGCCAGCGCGATCGTGATGAAGCTGCAGACGCTGGTGAGCCGCGAGACCAATCCGCTCGATCCCGTGGTGGTGACGGTCGGCTCGTTCCACGCCGGGACCAAGCACAACATCATTTCCGATCAGGCGAAGCTTGAACTGACAGTGCGCAGCTATTCCGACGAGACGCGCCAGCGGCTGCTCGACGGCATCGCCCGCGTCGCGCGCGGGGAGGCGATCGCATCGGGCCTGCCGGACGACCTGATGCCGCAGATCCAGGTCAAGGAGCCGCACACCCGCGCGACCTGGAACACGCCCGAGTTCGCCGAGGAGGCCGTTGCCGACCTCAAGGGGAAAATGGGTGCGGACAACGTGGTAATCACCCCTTCGGCGATGGGCGGCGAGGATTTCGGCGAGTTCCGCCGCGCCGATGAGGCGCACATCAAGTCGGTGATCTTCTGGGTCGGCGGTGCCGATCCGGCGAAGCTGGCGGCGGCGAAGGCCGGAGGTCCGCCGATGCCTTCGCTGCACAGCCCGTTCTGGGCACCGCAGGCGGACAAGGTGATCGCCTCGGGCGTACAGGCCCTCACGCTGACGGCGCTGCGCCTTATGGCGAAGCAGGGGATGTAAGGCGCTCCGACAGCGCAGCGTTCCAGGTTTTCGGCAAAAATACTGATTTTATCGGCACACCTGTCAAGGTAACCGACATTTTACGCCTTTAGCCTAGGCCATCGTTCGAGTGCCGGAATTCGGCCACGAAGGATGGCGCAAGCGACGATGATTCGTCTGTTCAAACACTATATCCCGCATGCCGTGGTGCTGCTCTGGCTGGTCGACGTGCTGTTGCTGGCGGCGGCCAACGAGACATCGTGGCGGCTGCGCGCGCAGCAGATCGGCATCGACCCGGCGCCGCTGGCCGACCGGCTTATCGCGCACGGCGCCTTTGCCGCGGTGATCTCGCTGTCGATGGTGGCGGTAGGCGTCTATGGAGCCGACGCGCTGCGATCGATGCGGTTCGCGGCGGCGCGGTTGCTGGTGGCGATCTCGCTCGGCGTCATTGCGCTTTCCTTCGTGGACTTTCTTGTCGGCGGGCAGAATTTCTGGCGCTCGACGCTGGCCTATTCGATGGCCTTCGCGATCGTGCTGATGATCTTCAACCGGCTGCTGCTGGGCGGTTTCCTCGGCACCAGCGCGTTTCGCCGCCGGGTGCTCGTGCTCGGTGCGGGCGAGCGTGCGCAGCGCTTGCGCGTACTGGGCGAGCGTCCCGAGAGCGGCTTCGTCATCGTCGGCTATGTCGCCATGAGCGAAAGCGTGCCGGTGGTCGAGGAGGCCATCTCCCGCTCGGCCATCAACAACCTGACCCGTTACGTCGAGAACCTCGGCGTCAGCGAAGTGGTGCTGGCGCTGGAGGAGCGGCGCAACGCGCTGCCGCTCAAGGACCTGCTGCGCATCAAGACGGCGGGCGTCCACGTCAACGAGTTCTCCAGCTTCCTGGAGCGCGAAACCGGCCGCGTCGATCTCGACACCGTCAACCCGAGTTGGCTGATCTTTTCCGATGGTTTCTCGTCCGGCCGGGCGATTTCCAGCGCGGCCAAGCGCGTGTTCGACATCGCCGTCAGCCTGCTGTTGCTGGCGGTTACCGCACCGGTCATCCTGATCTTCGCGCTCCTGGTGAAAGTCGATAGCCGGGGACCAGCCTTCTACCGCCAGCCGCGCGTCGGCCTGTTCGGCCAGCATTTCGACGTCATCAAGCTGCGTTCCATGCGTACCGATGCCGAGGCTGCGGGCGCGCAGTGGGCATCGAAGGACGACCCGCGCGTAACCCGCATCGGCAAGTTCATCCGCAAGGTCCGCATCGACGAACTGCCGCAGGCCTGGACCGTCCTCAAGGGCGAAATGAGCTTCGTCGGCCCGCGCCCCGAGCGCCCGGAGTTCGTCGCCGATCTTGAGGATCAACTGCGCTATTACGCCGAGCGCCACATGGTGAAGCCGGGCATCACCGGCTGGGCGCAGATCAACTACCCATACGGCGCCTCGATCGAGGATTCGCGCAACAAGCTCGAATACGACCTCTATTACGCCAAGAACTATACGCCTTTCCTCGACTTCCTGATCATCCTCCAGACCTTGCGCGTGGTGCTCTGGAGCGAGGGCGCGCGATGATGAAGGCCTCCGCCGTCTGGGCGACGATGGGCGTCGGGCTCGACCTGACGGGGGCCATCGCGCTGGCGAGCATCGCAATCTGGCTGTTCTCCCGCCGCGACCGGTTCGGCGCTGCGGGCACGGCCATGGTCGTCGCGCTGCTGTTCACGGCCTTGTGGAGCCTTGCCTGTGCCTTCGGCATCGGCACGCCGGAAGTGACGTTCCTGCCCGCGCTGTCCGAGAGTGCGCGTAATCTTGCATGGCTGGTCGTGGTCTATCGCCTCTTCGCCAGCGACGGACGTGATGCCAGTGTTGCGCCGATCCGCCCGGTGATCTTCGCGCTCGGTGCGGTCGAAATCCTTCACTTTGCCGTCAATTCCGGCCTGTCGCGGCTGGAGATAGACCGCGATGTCCTCGACTTCGCATTCCAGTTCAACGTGATGTTCCGCCTGCTGGTGACGGTTGGCGGGCTCGTCCTTGCGCACAATCTCTACGCGGGGGCGCCGCGCGAATCGCGGGCGGCTTTGCGCTGGCCGGCGATGGGGCTGGCAGTGCTCTGGGCCTTCGACCTCAATCTTTACACCATCGCCTACCTGGCCGGAAACTGGCCTTACGAGATTGCGGCCATTCGAGGCGTTGCCGCCATCGCCATGGCCGTCTGCATCGCAATCGGCGGTGCGAAGAACCGCAACGACCTGCGCCTGCGCCCGTCGCGGGCGGTCACGTTCCAGACGTTCTCGCTGCTGGTGATCGGCGTCTACCTCGTCGCCATGGTGGCTGTGGCGCAGTGGCTGTCCTACGCGGGCGGCAACTTCGCGCGGCTGGTGGAACTGGCTTTCCTGACGCTCGGCAGCGCCTTCGCCCTGGTCGTGCTGCCCTCGCGGCGGGTGCGGTCGTGGTTCAAGGTCATCCTCGCCAAGCATTTCTTCCAGCACCGCTACGACTATCGCGAGGAATGGCTGCGCTTCACCCGCACCATCGGCTCCGATCAGAGCGCGGCCCTCGGCGAGCGCGTCGTCCAGTCGATGGCCGATGTCTTCGAGAGCCCGGCGGGCCTGCTCCTTACCCCTGGCGAGCACGGCGAACTGACCCTTGCCGCCCGTTGGAACTGGCGCGAGATCGAGGTGCCCGCAGTCGGGCTGCCGGTGCAGGACATCGCCCATTTCGAGCGCACCGGCTATATCGCCGATCTCGACGATGTGCGCGCGGGTCGTGAGAGCGGAACCACGATCCCGAACTGGCTGATCGACCACCCGCGCGCCTGGGCGCTGATCCCGCTCGTCCATTACGACCGCCTCGTCGGCATGGTGGTGCTGGCTCGGCCGCAACTGGCGCGCAAGTTCGACTGGGAGGACTTCGACCTCCTGCGCGTCATCGGCCAGCAGGTGGCAAGCTATCTCTCGGAGAATGCCAGCCAGCTCGCGCTCGCCGAATCCGCGCGGTTCGAGGACTTCAACCGTCGCATCGCCTTCGTGATGCACGACATCAAGAACCTCGCCAGCCAGTTCAGCCTGCTTGCGCGCAATGCCGAACTGCACGCGGAAAAACCCGCCTTCCGCGCCGACATGCTGGTGACGCTGCGCAATTCCTCGGACAAGCTGAATGCCCTGCTGGCGCGGCTCTCGCGCTACGGTTCGGGCGGCGTGGACCGGGTCGAGCAGGTGGCCGCGACCGAGGTGCTCGGGCTGGTCATGGAACGCTTCAAGGACAGCCCGCAGGTCGTCCTCGCCGAATCGCGCGACATCATGGTCACCGCCAGTCGGCATTCGCTGGAGCAGGTGCTCGTCCACCTCGTCCAGAATGCCGTCGATGCCAGCGAGCCGGAGAGCCCGGTGTTCCTGTCGCTCGTGGTCGAAGGGATCAACGCCCGCTTCGAGGTGCTCGACAGCGGCACCGGCATGAGCGCCGACTTCGTGCGCAACCGCCTGTTCAAGCCCTTCGTCTCGACCAAGTCGGGCGGCTTCGGCATCGGCGCCTTCGAGGCGCGCGAGCTGGTGCGCGCGATGCGCGGCCGTCTCGACGTCGAATCGCGCGAGGGGCTGGGCTCTCGCTTCACGGTGCGCCTGCCGCTGGCGGCGGCGACCGACATCTATCCGAACTACGCCGAGAAGGTGGCCTGATGACTGAATCTCTGCCCAAGCTGCTCATCGTCGAGGACGACGCCGGGCTTCAGGCACAGCTCAAGTGGGCCTACGAGGATTTCGAGGTCTTCGTCGCCGGGGATCGCGCCAGCGCCATAGCGCTGCTGCGCTCGGAGATGCCGGACGTGGTGACGCTCGACCTCGGCCTGCCGCCGGACCCGGACGGCACCACCGAGGGCTTTGCGATCCTCGACGAGATCATGGCGCTCAAGCCCGACACCAAGGTCGTCGTCGCATCGGGCCACGGGGCGCGGGAAAGCGCGCTGCAGGCGATCGCGCGCGGGGCTTACGACTTCTACCAGAAGCCGGTCGACATCGATGCGCTGGGTCACATCGTGCGCCGCGCGCTCCACCTGCACCGGCTCGAGGAAGAGAACCGCCGCCTCGCCGGCAAGGTGGAGAAGGACGAGAAAGTGCTCGGCCGGATGATCACCGCTGCACCGGAAATGGTTAAAGTGGCGCGCACCATAGAGCGCGTAGCGAATACCAGCGTCTCGGTGATGCTGCTGGGAGCGAGCGGCACCGGCAAGGAACTGCTGGCGCGCGGGCTCCACGAGGCCAGCGGCCGCGCCAAGCGCGAGTTCGTGGCGATCAACTGCGCGGCGATCCCGGAGAACCTGCTCGAAAGCGAGCTGTTCGGGCACGAGAAGGGCGCCTTCACCGGCGCTGTGAAGACCACGCCGGGCAAGATCGAGCAGGCGGCGGGGGGCACCCTGTTCCTCGACGAAGTCGGCGACATTCCGCTGCAACTGCAGGTCAAGCTGCTGCGCTTTCTGCAGGAGCGCGTGATCGAGCGCGTCGGCAGCCGCCAGTCGATCCCGGTCGATACCCGCGTCGTCTGCGCCACGCACCAGAACCTCGAGGGGATGATCGCCGAAGGGCGGTTCCGCGAAGACCTGTTCTATCGCCTCGCCGAGATCGTCGTGCGCATCCCCGGCCTCGCCGAGCGGCCGGGCGATCCGACACTGCTGGCGAAGGCATTCCTGACCCGCTACGCCAAGGAGATGAACCCGCGCGTGCGGGGCTTTTCCGCCGATGCGCTGGCGGCGATCGATGCCTGGGGCTGGCCCGGCAACGTGCGCGAGCTGGAGAACCGCGTGAAGCGCGCGGTGATCATGGCGGACGAGAAGCTGGTCTGTGCCGGCGACCTCGACTTGGCCGGTCCCGACGAGCAGGTGGCGACGGCGCTGAACCTCAAGACCGCGCGCGAGGCGGCGGACCGCAAGGTCATCCGCCATGCTCTCGCCCGTAGCGAGGGCAACATTTCCAGCACTGCCAAGATGCTCGGGATCAGCCGGCCGACGCTGTACGACCTGCTCAAGCAGTACGACTTGCAGCCGTCCTGATCTTCGATGCGCGGGGGGCGTTTCTGGAGATTTGTCAGGTGGGGCGCGGCGGTGGTAAC
>NZ_ALVC01000045.1:0-16830 GCF_000293195.2 Sphingomonas sp. LH128 | reverse complement strand
TTTTTCCCCCCGCCGATGTGCGGTTCCTCAATAAAGCGCGTCAATCATCGCCTGCCGTGGCGCAATCCGTCCTGTCACTGGAGGAAGCGGCTGGGATCAGCGGAGAGCGGCACTAGCGGTCAGTCAGGAGTATCAGCATGGCGAAGTCAGCAAGGACGAAGCAGAAGCGGCAGGATGTGCAGGCCACGCCCAAAGCGGTAATCTATGCGCGCGTATCGTCCCGAGAGCAGGAGCGCGAGGGCTTTTCGATCCCCGCCCAGCTCAAGCTGCTGCACGACCATGCCGAAGCCAATGGCCTCACCGTTGCCGCCGAATATGTGGACATCGAGACCGCTAAGCACAGCGGGCGCACCAATTTCGGCGAGATGATCCGGTTCCTGCGCAAGAACCGCACCGTGCAGACCATTCTCGTTGAAAAGACCGACCGCCTCTATCGCAACCTGCGCGACTGGGTGACGATCGACGAGCTTGATGCCGAAATCCATCTGGTGAAGGAGGGCATTTCCCTGTCGCGGGAGTCCCGATCCTCCGAAAAGTTCATGCACGGCATCAAGGTGCTGATGGCGAAGAACTATATCGACAATCTCTCCGAAGAGGTCCGCAAGGGCATGCTGGAGAAGGCCGAGCAGGGCTTGTGGCCGAGCGCAGCGCCTTTCGGATACCGGAACATCGTCGGCCCGGACGGCAAGAAGGGAATTGCGGTCGAACCCGATCAGGGGCCGATCATCACCCGTCTGTTCGAGTGGTATGCGACGGGCGGCTATTCCTTGAAGGAGATCGGCGCGATGGCGCGCAAGGAGGGCCTGGCCTACCGCAAGAGCGGACGCGCCGTGCCGGTCAGCACCGTCCATAAAATCCTGCGGAGCCGCCTCTATACGGGTGAGTTCGAATGGCTTGGAAAGGTCTATCAGGGCAACCATGAGCCGCTGATTTCCAAGGACCTATGGTTCTGCGTTCAGGACATCCTTGACGGCCGCAATAACAAGACCCGCCATCCCAAGACGGGCGGGGGCGTGCGGGAGTTCGCATTCACCGGCCTGATAAGCTGCGGCCATTGCGGCTGCGCGCTGACGGCCGAGATCAAGAAGGGCAAATACATCTACTATCATTGCACCGGCTATCACGGGAAATGCCCGGAGAAGTTCGTGCGGGAAGAGGTATTGGAGGAGCAGTTCGCTGGGCTGCTTCGGAAGCTGCGGATCGACGAGGATGTTTATGTCCTTATCGTCGAGGCGCTCCGGGACAGCTTCGAAGTCGAGCGGCGCGACCACGATGAGGCGGTGACGAGCCTGCGCGCCGAGATCGACCGGCTGCGTAATCGACTGGAGGCGGTCTATGTGGACAAGCTCGACGGCACGGTCACGGAGGACTTCTACAGGCGCGTATCGGCCCAATGGCGTGATGAACTGGATCGCTGCCAGCGCGACCTGTCGCGGCATCAGGAGGCCAGCAACGACTATATGGACGAGGGGGTCGCGCTACTGACGCTGGCGCGCAAGGCGCATGGATTGTTCGAGGGTTCGAGCGGACCGGAAAAACGGCGGTTGCTCAACTTCCTACTATCGAACTGCACCTGGAAGCATGGCGAGCTAAGCGCCGATTACCAGCAACCCTTTGCGATGCTTGCAGAAACGATCGATGAAACCGACCCATCTCAAGGGGGTGGCGGTGCCACCACCCCCCAAATTGAGAATTGGTCGGGGAGACAGGATTCGAACCTGCGACATCTTGCTCCCAAAGCAAGCGCGCTACCGGGCTGCGCCACTCCCCGACCTGGGGTTGTCGATGCTGCTGCCCGCGAAGGCAGCAACCGGCGAATGGTGGGCCCGGCAGGATTCGAACCCGCGACCTAGCCGTTATGAGCGGCCAGCTCTAACCGCTGAGCTACAGGCCCCCGTGCCGGACCCGGCCCCATCGACGATGGCCGGATGCCATGCCCGTTAGCTTGGCAATCGGCATGACGCAAGCGGGGTTCTACCCGTGTTGCACGCTCTTCATGATTTCATGCACACTTGTCGGCTTCACTCCGCGCCGGGCGAGGTGGGTGAACAGGGTGCGCCACCAGTCGTAAAGACCGTCGAGGTCCGCTTCGCTGCGCACGTAAGGCGTGTGGCCGGTCGCCAGCGAAGGGCTGTGGAAGGAGAAGACCAGCACCGGCAGCCCTTCGTCGATGGCGATATCGACGCCGCGCAGGGCTTCTTCGGCGGTGATTCCCTCGGGCGTGAGGGGGATGCGTTCGAGCAGTCCCGTCCGCGCGAGGACGCCGCGCATCGTCGGTGCGCGCCACAAGTGCGGATAGATGACGTTGCCCACTTGCCGCAGTGGCCCCCAGTATACGGTGGTCAAGGGCAGCTCGAGAAGCTGGCGCGCTTCGTCGGTCCAGTAGGGGTGGAGCGGGTGCTCACGGTAATTGGGGCCGCCGGTGCCGCTATAGTCGAACCGCGCCCGCACCGAGGTATCGACGGCGATGCCGCATTCCATCAGGATTTCCGCCGTGCGCGGGCCAAGTCCGTAGCGTCCGGCGCGGTAGATGCGCGGGGGCGTGCCGAAGGCGCTTTCTATGCGGTCGCGCAAGGTGAGCAGCTTCTCGCGTTCCAGTTCGAACGGGAGGTTGCCTGCGTAGCTGTTGAGTTCGTTGACGTCCTCGACGAAGGGCGGGCTGACCCAGGGGTGAAGCTGCACGCCCACTTCGGCGCGCCCGGCGGAGACGGCATCGCCGATCGCTTCGGGGGCACAGGCCGAATCGGCGACCGGCCAGTCGATGAGGTAGGACGGGACGACGCCGAAACCCTCGCAGAACTGTTGGAACTTGCGGAGCGCCGGGACCGTGACGACGCTGTGCGCCTCGCGGTCGAGCGGGGCCGACCAATCGAATTCTTCCTCGGTATCGACGGTGACGATGAAGCGCTGGCCGAATTCCGGTCGGAAGGTGGCATGGGCCTGCTTGCCGGGGGGCTGCAGAAGGTTCGGGGCTGGCAAGGAATTTTTTCCCTCTGCGGGTCGCATCCACACGGGATTACTGCGAAAAAGTTGCCGAAATGCTATCGTTTGCGTCCATGCCGGTCGATGCGGAGCCGGTCAAGGCAGGCAGCGACAGATGGAGGCTGTTTGCGATGCGCTGCAGCGCGCCGCCTGCAGCAGCGGCCTCTGCTGCAGCGAGGCGCAAGGTGAAGCCGATCCCGAACATGCCCGCCGCCAGCGACTGGCCACGCTCGCTGGCGACCGGATCGAAGAGGGCCTCGGGATCCCGCTCGGCAAGGATTGCGGGAAGCTGGACGGCCAGTTCGATGATCGCGCCCTGGGCGGCGGGTCGGCGGCTCCAGCGCAGTTCAAGCGTTTCGCCCGGCGCGGTCGATCCGGCGAGGGCGGCGAACAGGCGCCAGACCAGCCGTTCGACCTCCGGCCGGGCGATGCGCAGCGGCAGGGTGGTGGCGGACGGGTCGGCGAGCATCGAGAAGCCGCTGCCGCGCGGCTCGGTCCAGGCGCGCAGGCGCACGATGGTCTGCGCGAGGACGCGGGCGAGATCGCACTCGCCGTCTTCCAGCGGCATCGCGCCCGATTCGAGCTTCACCAGCCGGTCCAGTTCCTCGAACCCGGCGAGGATGTGCGCGCAGTCGCCGGCGATGGCGGCGGCCAGCGCGCGGTATTCGTGCGGGGCAGGGCCGTAAAGCTGCTGCTGGATGATCTCGGCGGCGACCTGGATCGCGTTGGCGGGGGTGCGCAACTCGTGCAGCACTTCGCGCATGCGGTCGGCCTCGGCATGCGGCGCTGCCGGCACGGCGGCGACCTCGACAGGCGCAGCAAGGCGGCGCAGGCGGCCGCAATATCCGGCGAAGCGGCCATGGTCGAACCGGGGAGCGGCGTCGACTTGCCAGAGCCCGCTCACGGCAGGGGCGCCGGTGACGACGATACGGGCGGCGCGCAGCGGCAGGTGTTGCAGCATGGCCCGGGCGACCGGCTGCGCTTGCGGATCATGCGTGCCGAGGGCGAGGCCGACCACTGAGGACGCATAAGGGCCGTCGGCCCAGTCGATGCGGCCTTCGACGCCGGTGGTGAAGTCGATGGCGGCGGCCAGGCGATGCGGGGCGGGCGCAGCGGTATCGCCGAGCGGCAGGCGCGGCGAATCGGCCTGCGCTTCGGGCGGTCCCTTGGCCTCGCGTGCCTTGCGGAATTCCTCGATGCGGCGAACGATCGCGCCGATCCCCGCGTCGCGTTGGCCAGGGGAGGGGCCGGAAGCAGGGTCGGCCGCGACCTTGTGCTGCAGGTCCTTGTGCTGCTGCGCCGCGCGGGCGCGCGCCCATTCGCTGAGCGACGTCGGCGGCGGCGGGTCGTCTGCCATGTCGAGCAGTTCGAGCACGTCATCCGACATGTCCTGGTCGATGGCGATGTCACCGGTGGGGCGCTGGAAGCGGACCGGTATCTCGGGCAGCGGGTCTTCGGGCAGCGGGTCGGCGGGGCCGGAGGGAAGCCCGCGGTCGTGCACGCCAAGCTGTTCCAATAGCGCCTCGACGCGCGGCGACAGATCTCGGCGGTGGCGTAGGATGCCGCGCGCGCGCACCGGCAGGCGCGGGATCAGCGCCAGCCATGCCGCGTCGTCTAGATGAGCGGCTGCAATCCCGGCGCAGGCGACGTCGGGTTCGGCCTCGGCCAGCCAGGTCAGCAGGCGCGGATTGGCCATCGGCTGCAGGGGCTGGCGCAGCAACCGCGCGCGATCCGCGGCGGGGATTTCGCGGCCGAGCTGGCCCAGCCGGGCATAGGCCGCCTCCACCATCTCGCCCGTCTCCTGCGAATCAGTCGCACGTCCGAGAATGTCGATGAGCTGCCTGAACTGGATCCGCGCGAGACTGTCCCCCGAGGACGGGAGGCGCAGGACCGTGGCAAGGCGATCGTCGAAATGCATTCCATCTCCAGACGCGAAAGGCGCGCCTCGGGTTACGTGGCAGATTCGGTCCTATGCCCGCGTGATGTTTACCATAAGGAAAACACCGGGTCGCTTTTTCGTAGCAAAGTGCGTCGGGATCGAAAGAGCCGAGTTTCGGCCGTTGCAAAGCGGGACGATTACGCTATGGGCTAATAATATTACGGCGCGCTCGCATTTTCGATGTAGATGTTGCAACAAGGCGAAGCGAGAGGCGTGTGCCTGGGGAATTTGAATGATCAATCTCGATGAAATCGACCGTCGCCTGCTGGCGGAATTGCAGGCGGAAGGTCGCATCACCAATGTCGAACTCGCCCAGCGCGTGGGCCTGACCGCGCCGCCGTGCCTGCGCCGCGTGCGCAGCCTCGAGGAAGCGGGCGTGATCCAGGGCTATCATGCCGATCTCGACGCGTCGAAGCTGGGCTTCACGATCACCGTCTTCGCGCTGGTCAGCCTCAAGAGCCAGGCCGAGGAATCGCTGCGCGCCTTCGAGGACCACATGAAGGGCCTGCCCGAAGTGCGCGAGTGCCACATGCTCAACGGCGAGATCGACTTCATCCTGAAGATCGTCAGCCGCGATCTGCAGAGCTTCCAGGAATTCCTCACCAGCAAGCTGACGCCCGCGCCCAACGTGGACAGCGTCAAGACCTCGCTGACGATCCGCACCGCCAAGAGCATCCCGGGCGTTCCGCTGGGCTGAGGTTGGAGCGATGCGCGTGACGGGACGGTCGAAGCGTACGCCTTTGCTCGTTGCGGCGGTGGCGTTGCTGGTGGCGGCGAACGCCTGGTGGTTCTGGCCGCGCGGCGATGCGCAGAATACAGCGGCTTTCCAACTCGCCGACAGCAGCGACTACGGGCGATGTTCAGTAGCGGCAGGCATCACGCGTGCGGACATTGACGCCGCGTCGTTCTATGACGCCGCTGCCGACCGCTGGTTGGTGCAGGGCAAGCCGATTGCCGATCTTCACGGGCATATGTTGCCAGCAGAACCGCGCGGCAAGCGTCCGGGTTTCGTCATCGCGGGATTGGCGCAGCAGGCAACCACCGAGGATGTGCGCAAGGCGCTCCTCAATCTGACCGGGCAGGGTATCTGCCTTGTTGCGCTGCCCGATGCGGTCGATCCGCAGGGCGTGTCGGTGCACCGGATCGTTGCGGTTCGCGATGACCGGGGGGAACTGCGTCACTGCAAGGGGTGACGTACCGAAGTCGCCTTCATAGCGCCCGTCATCCCAGCGAAGGCTGGGACCGCTCTCGTCAGAGCTGCGCTATCTGCAAGACCCCCGCAAAATCCGCGCTGACCTGCCGATAGGGTGTAACATGGTCATAGCGGTCCCAGCCTTCGCTGGGATGACGATCGTGCTGCCGTTCAAAGCCCCGCGGCAGCCTCCAGCGCCAGCATGTAGCTTTGCGCGCCGAACCCGGCGATCGTGCCCTTCGCCGCCATGCCGACCCACGACTTGTGCCGGAAGTCCTCGCGCGTGTGCGGGTTGGAGAGATGGACCTCGATCACCGGCGCGGTGATAGAACGGATCGCGTCGAGCAGCGCCACCGATGTATGCGTATAGGCCCCGGCGTTCAGCAGCACCGCGTGGGCGCCCGCGTCCTCGGCCTCGTGCAGCCAGTCGACGAGGTCGCCTTCGTGGTTGGACTGGAAGAGCAGGACACTGATGCCCAGCGTCTTGCCGCGTTCTTCCAGCATCGCGCCGATGTCGTCGAGGGTCTGCGATCCGTAGATCGCCGGTTCGCGCTTGCCCAGCCGGTTGAGGTTGGGGCCGTTGAGCACGTAGACCAGCTTTTCCGTCATGGACTTGAATACCTTCCGCCAAAGCAGCGCGAGTTGTGGGACGCGAGGTTTAGCGGGCCGGGCGCAGGGTGCAAGCTGGACGGCGGCGCAGTGTCATTCGACCTTGGCGTGTCATTCAACCTTGCCGATGCCGGGATCGGGCGCGGCGAGCGCGCTGCCGATGCTGGGCGCCGAGGGTGGCGGCGCTGCGGGCGGCGGCGGGGAATTGCCCGGTCCGTCGTCCTTTTTCGAGGCCTGTTCGCTTGCGGGGGCATCGCCGCCGTAGAACGCCGCGAGCTTCGCTTCGCGCTCGGCCTTGGCGCGGGCCTTGGCTTCTGCGGCCGCGTCCTCGGCGGTGCTCTCGGTCGGGGCAGGTGCGGGAGGCTGGCTGCAGCCCGCCAGCGAAAAAAGCCCGGCAAGGCCAATCAAGGCTTTGCCGAGCGGACGGTGAAGGAGGGAGAGCGCGATCATGCGAGCAGGATAGCGCGAAAGCGTTAGCGTTTCGCTTACCGGTCGGAGCCCTTGGTCTTGCCCCACTGGCGCATCGCCGAATAGCCGAGGTAGCCTGTGCCGAAGAGCGCATAGAGCGGCTCCGGAATCCCCGCGAGATAGCCGTTCATCCCCGCGCCGATGGCCTTGGCGAGCCCCGGATTGAACGCCGCGACCACGCCCATCGGCAAGGCCCAGAGGATCACGAGGTACATCACGTAGAGAAAGCTCGGCCGCGCGCGGCTGGTCCAGGGGTCGGCGCTGTTCGCCTCGGCGACGATGGCCGAAAGGCTGGCCTGCAGCATTTCGAGTTCCTGGGTGTTCTCGAGCTTGAGCAGTTCCAGCTTGGCGCGGTCGCGCGCCTCGGGGTCGGGGACGACCTTGTCGATGATGCGGGTAACGGGGCCGAGCAGCGAATCGAGGAGGGCCATGGCAGGATCCTTTGCGAAAGTGACCCGCTTTCAAATGACCATATCGGTTCGTGTAGGAAAATGAATTCTTGCGCGCGGCCGCTGGGTTAGCGCCGCTGCGCAGGCTGGCACATCGAACCGGCTTCTTTCGCCAGCGCGAAATCTCCGGCCCTGAGCGCCGCCTTGCGCGCATCCGCGCACTTGCCGTCAGCGATCAGCGTGCCGACTTCTTCGCGAAGACCCTGCTCCTGACGGACCGCCTCCCGTTCCTCGTTCTTGTCGCGCAGGCCCTCGACTTCCTGAAAGCCCGAGTATCGCTGCTGGGCCGGATTGTCGCCCATGGTCTGGGTGGCCGTGCACGATGCGACATTGCCGAGGCGATAGCACGACGCGGTCTGCGCCATCGCAGGATAGGTCGCGAAGGTGCCCAGCCCGAAGGCAGCGACTGCAAGTGAGAGCTTCATGTTCACCCCGACATGTCAGACCATGGAAGGTGTCCGGGATGGCTGCGCAAGGCTATCTGGTCAAGTCCGGGGAGCCGATGACGGCCAATGTCATGGCCCCATCATCGTCGCCGGAACGAAAAACGCCGTCTCCCGCATGAAGCAGGAGACGGCGTTTTTGATTGGTCGGGACGAGAGGATTCGAACCTCCGACCCCCACACCCCCAGTGTGATGCGCTACCAGGCTGCGCTACGTCCCGACCGGAGCGCGGCCTATAGGCAGGTCTTTTCGGATGCGCAAGCACCTCCGGCATAGTTTTTCATCGCGTTGTCCACTCGCTTGAACGAAGGCGTGCGCGCCCTATCTGGCCCAGACACAGTGGGGGAGGCGCGGGAAGCCCGCGTTGCCAGCGCTTCGCTTTATTGCTAACCGCCCGCATCCGCCTGCGCGCAGGCTGCGGATCATACCGTCATGCGCGTCAGGCCCGGCCGGCACACGATTCGCCGTCCGACACGCGACACGAGAAGGCCCATCATTTTCATGCAGACCTCGATCCTCGCCCAGCTTGCCGCAGCCGCCCCCGCCGGTGCGCCGCCGGCCTGGATGACTTACCTGCCGTTCGTGGCGATGGCCGCGATCTTCTGGTTCCTCATCCTGCGCCCGCAGATGAAGCAGCAGAAGGAGCAGAAGAACAAGCTCGCGGCGCTCAAGAAGGGTGACGAGGTGCTGACCGGTGGCGGCCTGATCGGCAAGATCGTCAAGGTCGACGACAACTACGCCGAGATCGAACTGGCGCAGGGCGTGAAGGTCAAGGCGCTCAAGTCCACGATCGTCGACGTGATCCCACCCGCAGGCTCGAAGCCCGCGAACGACTGAACCGACCGGACGCTCCTTTGGGAAAGCGATTAGGCGATGCTTGAATTCTCGATCTTCAAGAAGGTCTGGTACTGGGGGATAGCGGCGGTGCTCTGCCTGCTGTCCGTACCCACGCTGCTGACCTTCACCAATATCCACCTGCCCGCAGGCGTGCCCGCGCCCAAGGTCAACCTCGGCCTCGATCTTGCGGGCGGCTCGCGCCTGCTGCTGGAAGCCGACCGCAATCAGGTCGTTCAGCAGCGCCTGCAGGGCATGGAGGAATCGGTCCGCACCAAGCTGGGCGCGGCCGAGCCCGCCATCGGCATCGGCGACGTATCGAGCCGGGGCGGCCGTCTGACCTTCACCGTACGCGACACGTCGCAGGTGGACGCCGCGCGCGAGGCGCTGCTGCCGCTGACCAATGGTGCGGGCCTGACCGGCCAGCGTGACTGGGACATCTCGGTCGTCAACGGCAACCAGTTCGTGCTGGCGCCGACTTCGGCGGGCATCGACCTCGAAGTCAGCAACGCGATGGAAACCGCCGTCGAGGTCGTCCGCAAGCGTATCGACGCGCTGGGCACCAAGGAGCCCGACATCCGCCGTCTCGGCGGCACCCGCATCGACGTGCAGGTGCCCGGTCTGCAGGATCCGGCGGCGCTCAAGGCGCTGCTCGGCCAGACCGCCAAGCTCGAATTCAAGATGGTGGACGAGACCGCATCGCCCGCCGACCTCGCACAGGGCATCGCGCCTCCGGGTGACGAGATCGCGCCTTATGCCGAGGGCATGGCTGAAGGGCCGAGCCCGGTCATCGCGGTCAAGCGCCTCGGCGGCATCACCGGCGACCAGCTGACGAACGCCAAGCAGGGCTTCGACCAGCAGAACAACCGCGCGGTGGTGAACATCACCTTCAACCAGCAGGGCGGCGAGAAGTTCGCGGCGCTGACCAGCGCCAACGTCGGCAAGCGCTTCGCCATCATCCTCGACGGCAAGGTGCTCTCGGCGCCCTCGATCAACGAGGCGATCCTGGGCGGCAGCGCGCAGATCTCGGGCAGCTTTACCACGAAGTCGGCCACTCAGCTGGCGATCGCGCTGCGTTCGGGCGCACTGCCGGTGGACCTCAAGGTCGTCGAGGAACGCACCGTCGGTCCCGACCTCGGCGCCGAGGCGATCCATAAGGGTGCCGTCGCGATGGGCGTCGGCACGCTGGCGCTCGTGCTCTTCATCATCCTGACTTACGGCCGTTTCGGCATCTATGCCTGCATCTGCGCCCTTGCGATCAACATCCTGATGATCCTGGGCGTGATGGCGGTGTTCGGCACCACTCTGACGCTGCCGGGCATCGCCGGCTTCGTGCTGACGCTGGGCGCGGCGGTGGACGCCAACGTGCTCATCAACGAACGCATCCGCGAGGAACGGTCCAAGGGCCGCCGCGTGGTGCAGTCGGTGGAACTGGGCTACAAGGAAGCGAGCCGCGCGATCTTCGACGCCAACATCACCAACTCGATCGCGGCGCTGCTGATGTTCGCGTTCGGTTCGGGTCCGGTGCGCGGCTTCGCGGTCGTGCTGATGATCGGTATCGTCACCTCGGTGTTCACCGCCGTGACCCTGACCCGCATGTGGGTTGCCGGATGGCTGCGCAAGGCGCGCCCTTCGGACCTCAACCTGTAAGCGCGGAGAGAGACAATGAAGCTCCTCAAGCTCATTCCCGACAACACCAACATCCACTTTCTCAAGTGGCAGTGGCCGTTCTTCATCAGCAACATCGTGCTGATGGTCGCCTCGGTGGTGCTGCTGTTCACCCACGGGTTGAACCTGGGCGTCGACTTCGTCGGCGGCCAGATGATCCGCGTGACCTTCGAGCGCAGCGCGGTCGCGCCGGTGGACGCGCTGACCAAGACCGTCGACAAGCTCGGCTACGGCGAGCCGGTCGTGCAGAACTTCGGCAAGCCCAACGAAGTCTCGCTGCGCATGCGCCTGCCCGAGGGCACCGAGGCGCATCCGCAGTTGGCCGACGCGATGGCGCAGAAGATCACCACCACGGTCAAGCAGGCATTCCCGGATGCGCGCATCGACGGCGTCGATTCGGTCTCGGGCAAGGTCTCGGGCGAACTGCTCAAGACCGGCGTGCTGGCGCTGAGCCTGGCGATGCTGTGCATCTCGATCTACATCTGGGTGCGTTTCGAATGGCAGTTCGCCGCAGGGGCCTTGTTCGCGCTGATCCAGGACATTCTGCTGACCGTGGGCATGTTCTCGCTGACGCAGATGGAGTTCGACCTCAACATCGTGGCGGCGCTGCTGACGCTGCTGGGTTATTCGCTGAACGACAAGATCGTGGTCTACGACCGCATCCGCGAGAACCTCAAGAAGCACCGCCGCATGCCGATGGCCGAACTGCTCGACCTGTCGGTGAACGAGACGCTGTCGCGCACGGTCGTGACCTCGCTGTCGATCCTGATCATGCTGGTGGCGCTGCTGCTGCTGGGTCCGGACGTGATCTTCGGCTTCACCGCCGCGATCACGCTGGGCATCTTCATCGGTACGTACAGCTCGATCTTCATGTCCGCGCCGATCCTGATCTGGCTGGGCGTGAAGTCGGACAGCTTCGTGCAGACCGAATCGGCGATCGACCGTCAGGAGCGTCTGGCCCGCGAGCGTGGTCAGCCGCAGCCCTGATCTTCCTCGGCGGCTAGAGAAAAAGGCCCGTCCCGCGCGATGCGGGGCGGGCCTTTTCGCTGGCGCGCGCTATAGCGGCTCAGGTTTGGAGAATACGATGAGCAATCCGTCGAAGGCGTGGGACGCCCCGCAAGTGCGCAAATGGCTGGAGCGCCGGTTCGAAGCGGCGAAACTCGACCAGGCGGACGCCGACAGGCGCGGCTACGAGGCGCAGGACGACTACGACAAGGCGGCGGCCGAGGAATGGGTCTGCCGGACGCTGAAGGCGGCGGACTGCGTGGACGACCAGACCGCCTTCGCCGCGCGGATCAAGGAACTGATCGCTGAGGACGAATACCGGGTGACGGGCATCTATGACGATGCGCGCTTCCAGCGGAACGTCCGCGGCCAGCTACGCAAGCTGGCCAAGATGACCAAGGCGAACGAAGGGTTCGAAAAGACGCTGCGATATCAGTGAGCGCGGCGCGGCGGGCGATCAGGCTTTCGTCAAAGCCTTGGCCACGCTCACGAACTCCGCGACCGACAGCGTTTCGGCCCGGCGCTGGGCGTCGATACCGAGGGCTTCCAGCGCATCCAGTGCGCCGGGCACGCCCTTGAGGCTCTGGCGCAGCATCTTGCGGCGCTGGCCGAAGGCGCCCTCGGTCACGCGCTCCAGCACGCGCATGGAAACGCCCTCGGGCGCTTCGCGGGGCACGACGTGGACGATCGCCGACATGACCTTGGGCGGCGGGGTGAAGGCGCTGCGGTGGACCTTCATCGCCAGCTTCGCCTTCGAGCGCCACTGCGCCAGCACCGCAAGGCGGCCATAGGCGGAAGTATCCGGCTCGGCGACGATGCGGCGGGCGACTTCCTCCTGGAACATCAGCGTCAGCGAGGCCCACTGCGGCGGCCATGCCTCTCCCGATAGCCAGCCGGTGAACAGCGCCGTGCCGACGTTGTAGGGCAGGTTGGAGAGGATGTGATACTCGCCCGCGAACAGCGTCTTCGGATCGATCTTGAGCGCGTCGCCCTCGATGACCTTGAGCTTGCCGGGGAATGCCTCCGCCAGTTCGGCGAGGGCGGGCAGGCAGCGGCGGTCCATCTCAATCGCGGTGACGTTGGCGCCCGCACGCAGCAGGGCGCGGGTCAGGCCGCCGGGGCCGGGGCCGACTTCGAGCACGTCCTTGCCGTCCAGCGATCCGGGAATCGCGGCGATGCGGTCGAGCAGTTGCTCATCGAACAGGAAGTTCTGGCCGAGCGCCTTGGAGGCCGAAAGGCCGTGGCGGGCGATAACTTCGCGTAAGGGGGGGAGGGTGGTCATTGCGTAAGTGCCCACCCCGTCCGGCTAGGCGGTAAACCGCCAAGCCTACCGGCCCTCCCGCAAGCGGGAGGGCTGAACGGTGCTGCTCCCCTCCCGCTTGCGGAAGGGGCGGGGGGTGGGCCTACTAGTGGATTCGTCTTCATGCGGCCCTCCGCGCGGCGCATTCGCCGGCCATGCGGATCGCGGCGATCATCGCGCCGGCGCTCGCCATGCCCTTGCCGGCGATGGCGAAGGCGGTGCCGTGGTCGGGCGAGGTGCGCACAATCGGCAGGCCGAGCGTCACGTTCACGCCCTGATCGAAGTCGAGCGTCTTGATCGGGATCAGCGCCTGATCGTGGTACATGCATAGCGCCACGTCGTAGCCCTCGCGCGCGTGGGCGGCGAACAGGGCGTCGGCGGGATGCGGGCCGGTGACGGCCAGCCCCTCGGCCTGCAGGGCGGCGATGGCGGGGACGATGACGTCGCGGTCCTCGGTGCCCATGCGGCCGTCCTCGCCCGCGTGCGGGTTGAGGCCGGTGATCGCGATGCGCGCCGACGGCAGGCCGAAATCGCGGGCGAGGGCGCGGGCGACGATGCGGGCCTTGCTCTCGATGAGGTCGCGGGTGACGAGGCCCGGCACTGCCGCCAGTGCTTCGTGGACGGTCAGCGGCACGGTGCGCAAGGACGGCCCGGCGAGCATCATAACGGCTGCCTCGTGGGGCAAGCCGCAGGCGTCGGCGAGGAATTCGGTTTGCCCGGGCTGGGTGAAGCCGACTGCGGCCAGTTTCGACTTGGCGATCGGGCCGGTGACCACGCCGCCCGCCTCGCCCGACAGCGCGAGCGCGGTGGCCTTGGTCAGCGAGTGCAGGGCGAGCGCTGCGCCCTCGATGGTCGGTTCACCGAATGCGGGAGCGCAGTCCTCGCCGCCCAGCACCGGCAGGGCCGAGCCGAATACGCTTGCCGCTTCACTGGCTGCAGAGATCGACGCGACAGGCAGGTCGATCCCGCGCGTCGCCGCTGCTGCGCGCAGGACAGCCGCGCCGCCTACGACGAAGAACGGCGGGAGGGCCATTTCCCTGCGCCGCACCCAGCTTTCGGCAATCACTTCGGGGGCGATCCCGGCGGGATCGCCCAAAGACACGGCGAGTGGGGCCGTCATAGTCCGATCAGTTGTATTCGATGACGGCATCACGGCGCAGGTCGCGCAAGTAGGTCTGCGCGCGCTTGTTGACGCGGTCGTCCTCGAGCTGGGCCTGAAGCTGTTCGAAGCTCGGGCCGCTCTCGGTCTGCGGGTCGTCGCGGCCGCACAGCATGAGGATACGCACGCCGTCTTCGAGCGAGCCGAACGGCGGCAGTGTTTCGCCGGGTGAAAGCTGCAGGATCGAGTTCTGGATCTGCGCCGGAAGGTCGCGCGCCTTGACCTGGTCGTTGGTGACGACTTGCGCGCCGAGACCCTTGGCCACGCCATCGACGTCGCCGCAGCCCTTGGCCGCCTTCATCGCGGTCTGGAACGCCTCGGCGCGCTTGCCGGCCTCGGCCTCGCTCACGCCCTTGGGGAAGGGCAGCGAGATCTGCTTCAGCGCGAGAACCGCGTCGCGCGGATCGGCGGTGAGGACCTGGCGCTTGTCGATCAGGTAAAGGATGTCGAAACCGCCGGGCACCTCGATCGGGCCGACCAGCTGGCCGGATTCCATGTCGCGGGCGACGGCCTGCAGTTCGGTGGGCAACTGCGCAAGGCGCACCCAGCCCAGGTCGCCGCCGACCGAGGCAGTGCTCGCCTGCGAATACTGGCGGGCATAGGCGACGAAGCTGCCGCCACCCTTGAGCTGCTGCACGATCTGCGTGGCGTTCTGGTAGACCTGATCGCGCGCCTCGGGCGAGGCGGCGAGGTAGATTTCACCGAGGCGGTACTCGTCGGTGCCCTTGGCGGCCTTGAGGCGGGCCAGCACGTCGTTCACTTCGTCGTCGGAAACGTTGATGAAGGGCTGGACGTTGCGCTGGAGCAGGCGCTGCCACGAAAGCTCGCCGCGAATCTGGCGCTTGAGCGAGTCCGCCGAGGAACCGACGCGCTTGAGGTAAGCGTCCATGGCGGAGGTGTTCTGGCCGAAGTTCTGCTGCGCGACGCGGGCATAGGACTGGTTGATCTCGGCCTCGTCTACCGAGACGTCGGCGGCCTTGGCCTCCTGGATCTGCAGCGTCTCGTCGATGAGGTTGCGCAGGACCTGCAGGCGCAGGCGCTTGAGTTCTTCCTCGTCGATCTTGCCCTGGTTGGCCGCGACGATGAGGGCAAGGCGCTGGTCGACGTCGGTGCCGGTGATGACGTCGCCATTCACGACCGCAGTGGCGCGGCGCATGTTCGGGTTGTCGTTGCCGAAAATCTTCACGTCGTCGGGGATCGAAATCTCGCCCTGCGGAGCGGATTGAGCATGAACGGTCAGCGCGGAAGACATCGCAGCGAGGCCGCCGACGCAAAGGAGGGCGCGCTTGAGGAACTTGCGGTTAACTGCTTGCACCGTTGTATCAATCCCGTTTTCGACCGACCCGTGGGGCCGGTGCATCAACGGCGGGAAGTCCCGAAGCCGGGAATTGCCGCCGCATTTATCCAAGTCACACCTGCCGGGAGGCGGCTTAACTGAAAATGAGCACACCCGATAGCGGCTTTGCCGGAATGTGCCAATCTTTGCTCGTGCGTATCGGGCGAAGGCGAACCTAGATGCCGCCGCCGATGTTCTTCAGCGCGAAGCCCAGCTGGAAAGAGTCGCCGCGCTTCACGTCGCCGAGCGCCACGTAATCGCGGCGCCAGGTCAGCGAAATCTGGACGCAGTCGTCTTCGTAGGCCGCGCCGAAGCGCGTGCGCAGCGGCTGGAAACCGTTGGAGCCGTATTGCAGGTTGTCCTTGCGGCTGGTCATGTTGACGACGGCCGAGCCGAACATCGACCAGTAGCGGGCAAACGCGATACGCCCTGCAGCGCGCAGTTCCTCCCTGTCCTGCAAGTCTTCGACGCTGTTGACGATGTTGCGATTAAGGCGGGTGTAACCCAGTTCGAGGTAGCTCTGGGTATTGCCGATCACCGCATCGAATTCGTTGCGGCGCACGGCCATCGTGTCCTTGTCCAGCCTGAAGCGGTGGATAAAGTTCAGGAAGTCCCGGTAGCGGATCTCGGTGCGGCCGACGATGTCGGAGGTCTTGTTCGACAGACCGGTGCCATCGGGCAGAACGGTGTTCTGGTTGCTCAGGCGCACCGACTGGCCCACCGTGGTCTTGATCTTCCAGCGCGGCCGCTCGAACTGCCAGTCGAAGCCGTAGGTGAAGCGCACGCCGTCCTCGACCCGGTCGTAGCCCGGGAAGCGGTTGAGAGCGAAGAGGTTGCCGGTGTCGAGATCGACCGCGCGCGAATCCTCGTTGGGGATCGCGAGGTTCCGGAAGTGGGGCGAGGCGACCAACTGGACGCGCGGGGTCAGCACCTGCGTGCCGCCGAATGCCTGCCCTACCAGCGGCCACTTTACATCCACCGCCGCCGTCGCGATGCCGCGCTCCTGCCAGCCGGCGAGCCCGCGATACAGGTCTTCCGTGGTCAGGGCGTTGTCGGAGGAGTGGTAGACGTCACCGCGCACGAGCCCGGTAACGGTGATTTCCTGGCCCATGCGGGTCAACTGGCGCAGTGACCATTGCGCACTGGCAAAGGCACGCTGGGTGTCCTGCCCGTCGGTCCGGCTGATGTTAAGCGAATTGGCCTGAATCTCGAATTTGCCGCCGAGGAGCGGGTCGTCGATGCGCCGGCGATAGTCGATCATCGGCAGCGCCACCGGGATCAGGCCCTGCTGGCGGCTGGCTACCAGGGTCTGCGTGGCGTAGCCCGCGATCGAGAAGTAGCTGTCCTGGTCGATCCGCTCCACTTCGACCATCGAGCGCAGGCGGTCGTCGCGGTTGTTGTCGTAGCGGCGCAGGAAGGTGCGGTCGGTCGCGCGCCGGATCGAG
>NZ_ALVC01000044.1:0-37170 GCF_000293195.2 Sphingomonas sp. LH128 | reverse complement strand
AGGCTGTCCCTGCAACTGTGAGCGGCGAGCGCGATGTACATGTGCGGACGGGCAAGGCTCGTGCCGCCAGCCACTGGGCCGGACGCTAACTCCTGCGAGGCCTGGGAAGGCCGTGCATCAAGCTGTGACCCGCAAGCCAGGAGACCTGCCGAAGCACCGGTCGCTCTTGCCTGATCCAGGGGATGGTCTCGGCACGGTTAGTTTTCTCCGTCTGAGCGACGAGAATGCGGCGGGGGGCCGCATCGGTGTCGTGCGTCGGCCGCCTTTTTGGGGTGTCCGGCTGCCGTGCGCGCCGACCGTTCGCGCGGAAGCCTCCTGCCCGGTGTTGCCTGGCGCCCCGGGGGGAATGACTTGAAACCGACGACCAAGGCCGGACTGCTTGCCGGCGCATTCGCGCTGATGCCGGTCCCGATGCTGGCTCATGCCGCCGAAACCGATAACGCCGACGATCCGATCGTCGTCACCGGCAAGGGCGGCGCCTACAACGCCACCCGCTCGAACAGCGCGACACGCACCGACACGCCGCTCCTCGAAGTGCCGCAGTCGGTGACGGTACTGACCCGGCAGGTCGTGGAGGACCTTCAGGCCAACCGCGTCGAGGACGTACTGGCCTATGCGGGCGGCATCACGCGCGGCAACAACTTCGGCGGCACCGGCCTGACCGACTACAACCTGCGTGGCTTCACCTCATCTGAGTATTTCCGCAACGGTTTCCCGATGAACCGCGGCTATCCGCCTGCGCCCGATTCGATCGCGGTGGAGCGCGTGGACGTGCTGCGCGGCCCGGCCGCCCTGCTTTACGGCCGCGGCGATCCGGGTGGCACCTTCAACATCGTCTCGCGCGTGCCTTCGGATCGGACGGCGCAGACTGTCAGCGGCCGGATCGACAGCTTCGGCGGATGGCGCGGCACCGTGGATGCCACCGGCCCTGTCGATAGCGGTCGGACCGTACGCTATCGCCTTGGCGCGGCGGTGGAAGGCGGTGACACCTTCCGCGACCATGTCCAGTCCGACCGCATCGTGGTTGCCCCTGTGGTCGCCTGGGATGCCTCCTCTGACCTGACCTTCACGCTTGGCGGCGAATTGGTGCAGGTTAAGACACCGCTCGATCGCGGCAATCCCGCCTTCCGCAACCAGCTTGCGATCGCCATCCCTTCCTCCCGGTTCTTCGGAGAGCCATCGGTTGGCCGCTGGCGCGTGCGTAACGGGCTCGGCAACATCGTCGCCGACTACAAGCTGGGCCGGGACTGGAAGCTGCGTGCGGGGATGCAATATTACAACGGCGAACTGGGCGGCCCCGGCATCCAGGCCTCCAGCGTGCGCGCCGATGGCCGCACCCTGGTGCGGACCTACAGCGAACGGACGCTGAGATGGCGTGATCTCGATGCGCAGGTCAACCTGACCGGCAAATTCGCCTCCGGCACGATCGAGCACGAAGTGCTGCTGGGCGCCGAATTCGAGGCGTTTCACTACACCGAGGTCATCCGCAATTCGAGCCCGACGCTCTCGCCCTTCACGATCGACATCTTCGCCCCGGTCTACGGATCGGCCATACCGCCGCTTAATGGCAGCTTCACCAGCATCCGCACGCAGACGCGGACCTTCGCCGGCTACGCTCAGGATCAGCTATCGTTGCTGCCCTGGCTGAAGGTGCTGGTCGGCGGACGGCTCGAAAGATTCGAGAGCGACAACCTCAACCTGCGTAATGGCGTGACTTCCGCCTTCAGACAGACGGTGTTCACCCCGCGCCTCGGCACTGTCTTTGTGCTCAGCCCGCAAGTCTCGCTCTACGGCAGCTATGCGCGCTCCAACAAGCCGAACACGGCCGCTGATGTGAACGGCAATGTGCTAGATCCCGAGCGGGGCACCAGCTACGAGGCGGGCGTGAAGCTCGAACTGCTGGACGGCACCCTGAGCGCGACGGCGGCGCTGTTCCACACGACCAAGCAGAACGTTGCAACCACCGACCCGGACAACCTCGATTACAGCATTGCCGCAGGTGAAGTGCGCAGCCGGGGCATCGACATCTCCATCACCGGCAACATCACGCGCGCCTGGCGCGTGGTGGGTGGTTATGCCTTCGCCGATTCCGAGGTGACGAAGGACAACCGCCTTCCGTTAGGGCAGCGTCTTCCCAACACGCCGCGCCATTCGGCCAGCCTGCTCAATGTCTACGAGTTTCAGGACGGTGCCCTCGCGGGCTTGGGTGCAGGCGCGGGCGTCACGTATCTGGGCGGACGCATAGCAGGCACGGCGGCCACCGCGCCCTATATCCGGCCTTACGCCACGGTGAACCTGCTCGCCTATTATCCGCTCGCAGAGAACGTGAAGCTGCAGGTCAACGTCAACAACCTGCTCGACAAGAAGTACGCCGAGCGCGGCTTCGGCAGCAATCTTTATCCGGGCGCCCCCTTGAGCGCCGTCGCCAGCATCACGGTTGGCCTGTGATGCTTGAGCCTGTGATGCGGGGCGCAACCCCTGTCTCCGGCCGAGACCTCCACCATGCCCTCGATCGAACCAAAGCAAGGATGTGCACGATGAAAACCGCGTTGAATGCCACGATCCTCACCTCGCTCCTCACGCTCTGCACCGTACCTGCCCAAGCCCATGGTATCTACCTGACCGAACGCTCGAAGCAGATCGTGCTCGTCTATGGCGAAGGCGCCGACGACATGGACATGGTAAAGCGCGAGCCGCTGATCGACACGGTCGCCGCCTTTGATGCCGAGGGCACGTCGATCAAGGCGTCGCACCGGGTCTCGGGCCTCGCCATGCTCGTCGAAACCGAAGTCAAACCCGCCTTCGTCACCGCCGTTCTGCAGAACGGCGTGTGGTCGCGCATGAAGGGCGGCGAGTACGAAAAGAAGGGCCTCGACGAGATGCCCGGCGCCGAAATCTCGACCAACAACATCAAGTATGCAGTGCGGATCCAGGGCAAACTGATGGGCAGCATACCGGCGTTGCCCGGCCAGACGCTTCAGATCGTGCCGGTAGGCCCGATCCCGAAGCTGCTGGGGCAGAAGCTGAAGTACAAGGTTCTCTTCCAGGGGCAGCCGGTGGCCGGGGCCCATCTCATCGCTGACTTCGTGAATGACCCGGACGCGAAGGAGGTCGTGACCGGCACCGACGGCACCGTAACGCTCGTCGTGCGTAACCAAGGCCTCAATGTCATTCATGCCGTCTATAACGGACCTAGCGACAACCCGACCAAGTACCGCAATGTCGAACTCACGGCGACGCTCAGCTTCACGCTGGAACACAAGCCGGAATGATACTTGCGTCCGGCCGCTCGACCGTCATGGTCGGGCGGTTGGATCTCGTTTGCGTGCTTACCGGCGACAACCAGTGAGCATGGAGAATGTGGCATTGCGAGACGCTGGCGTCAGTGGCCATCCTTGCCCAGACGCGCATCTTCTTCGCGCCAGTCGCAAATGACCTGAGGAGCGCCCAGCAGGCGCTCAACCTGCGATACCGAATAGGTCGGCACCGATACGATCTGCCCCTTACGGATACTCACGGATCCACTGGGGGTAAGACGACCGTCCTTGGTCCAGCGCACGCGTTCCTTGTTGGTGAGCGGCAGCACCGCAAGAAGTTCCTTAGGCGTAAGCGGTCGTTTGGCCAGTTCGACCAGACGGCCCATCAGATCAGCCAGATCGACTGAATCGGGTCCGCAGTCAGGCGCCAAGATGACGAACGCCTCGTTCAGCGCACGCCACTCGATCCGCGCACGCGGCCAGAACGCGGCACGTACGAAACGCTTCGCCTGCCCCCTTCGCAAACCCAAGGCAACATGATCCTCAAAACATCGCCCGAAGGACAGTCGCCATCCATCGCCGTCCACGCGCCAGCGCAGTTCTGCAGATATGCGGGCGAGACGAGAGTGTGCAGGCGCGTACCCACAGTAACCGCCATGGGGGGACAGTTGCATTGCGGCAGACATGGCAGTCGAACGAACCCTTGACGGAGAAGACCCGCACGTCGTTGAGCGGCGGCCTGATGCCCGGTCACCTGCACGGCGTCCCCGGTCACGTCTGCTCCATGGACTTGAGGATCACCGCTGTGACGGCGAACCTGCTTGAGCATTTCCAGATCTTGCCAATCAGCAATGCCGCAGCGGCGACCGCGATGTTCAGATCAAGAAACCATCATAGTTTTGCAGGTTCTCGAGGAGCTTTCCAGCCTTTCCTCACGTGTACCGCTCCTCGGCCAAGTACGAGCGCGGACTGCGTCGCTGACGGAATAGCCTCACATCGAAACCATCATATAAAGATATCTTTATATGATGGTTGACAGTTGGCTGGCGATGGTGTTGAGAGAGCGTGTCGAGGTTCCCCGCTTCAGGCATGACGGCGGGGCTAAGACGGGAAGCCGGTGGTGCCCTTCGGGGCAGAGTCCGGCGCTGCCCCCGCAACTGTAAGTGGCGAGTGGCGGTTCCATTTCGTGTCACTGAGCCTTGCACAAGGCTCGGGAAGGCCGGAACCGCCGCAATGACCCGCAAGCCAGGAGACCTGCCTTCGGCGCCATAACGTTCCTCGGACGGGGGTTCCTCCGGTGGATCGCGCTTGAAGCGTGGCCCGCAGTCTATCCGCCGTGTGGGCCGCTCCTACTTTGCGCGTTCTTCCTTCGATCCTTCCGCCCGGCCAAAGCAGGTGATCGGTCGATGTTTGCAATCCTGTCCCGCCCCTTCGCAAATCGACGAATGCGCCCGCGCGCCGTGTCATCGGGCTGAGCCCCGCCTGACGCGGCGCGCCGCAAATCCAGACCCATTCCCGAACCACAACGACGGACGGCGTTCGCGCCGGACCGCAGGACACCGTGCATGCCCGCAACACACGCCAACCCGACATTCCCACGCCCTCGCCTCACCCGTATCGCTTCCGGCGCGCCGCTGGCGCCCACGATCAGGCGATCTTCAGGACAACCGGCCATGACAGACGACGATCTCACATTCTCCATCAGCAGCATTCGCTTCGACGAGAATTATCGCCCCTCCGACAACACGCGGATCACGACGAACTTCGCCAATCTGGCCAGAGGCGAGCACCGCCAGGAAAACCTGCAGGCTGCCCTCAGGATGATCGACAACCGCTGCAACGATCTGGCGGATTGGGACAATCCCGAGGGTGACCGCTACCGGGTCGAGCTCGATATCGTCTCGGTCGAGATGCATGTTGCTGCGGGCGATGGCGGCGATGCCTTCCCGATGATCGAGATCCTGAAGCCGAGCATCATCGACCGAAAGACCGATACGTGCATCGCCGGGATCGCCGGGAACAATTTCTCGTCCTACGTGCGCGATTACGACTTCAGCGTGCTGCTGGCCGAGCATAACAAGGGACGGTCTACGTTCGCGACGCCGGAGGGCTTCGGCGATCTGCACGGCAACCTGTTCCGGCACTTCCTGGCCTCGCCTACATACCGGGACAATTTCGCGAAGCCTCCGGTCATCTGCCTGAGTGTCTCGAGCAGCCAGACCTACCATCGCACGGAAAACCGCCACCCGATCCTGGGGATCGAGTACCGGCAGAGCGCGTTCTCCTCCACCGACGAATACTTCGCGAAGATGGGCCTGCAGGCGCGCTACTTCATGCCTCGGGGCAGTGTCGCGCCGATGGCGTTCTATTTCACCGGCGATCTGGCAAGCGATTACACCAGCCTCGAACTGATCGGCACGATCAGCACGATGGAATCGTTCCAGAGGATCTACCGGCCCGAAATCTACAACGCCAATTCGGCTGCGGGGAAATGCTTCCGGCCCAGCCTGAACCATCAGGACTTCTCGTCCACCCGGATCGTCTACGACCGCGAAGAGCGCAGCCGCCTCGCCATCGAGCAGGGCCGGTTTGCGCAAGAGCACTTCATCCGGCCGTACCAGGCCGATCTGGACCGCTGGTCCGCCGGCTACGCCGCCAGCCACATCCTTTGACAAGACAGCACACAAGGTCATCCAACATGAAAACACTGTTGCCCACTTTGACCGCTGGCAGTCTGCCCAAGCCCTCTTGGCTGGCCGAGCCCGAGAAACTCTGGTCGCCCTGGAAGCTGGAAGGCGAGGAACTGGTCGCCGGCAAGCACGATGCGCTGCGCCTGGCCGTGGACGATCAGCGGCAGGCCGGGATCGACATCGTCGGCGATGGCGAACAGACCCGCCAGCACTTCGTTACGACATTCATCGAGCACCTGAGCGGCGTCGATTTCGAGAAGCGTGAGACGGTCAGGATCCGCAATCGCTACGATGCGAGCGTGCCTACGGTCGTCGGCGCGGTCGCCCGCCCGCAGCCGGTCTTCGTCGATGATGCCCGGTATCTGCGCACGCAGACCGATCAGCCCATCAAATGGACGCTGCCCGGCCCGATGACGATGATCGATACGCTCTACGATGCCCATTACCGCAGCCGGGAAAAGCTGGCCTGGGAATTCGCCACGATCCTCAACCAGGAGGCCAGGGAACTGGAGGCGGCAGGCATCGACATTATCCAGTTCGACGAGCCCGCGTTCAACGTCTTCTTCGAAGAGGCCAACGACTGGGGGATCGCCACGCTGGAGAGGGCTGCCGAAGGGCTGAAATGCGAAACGGCGGTCCACATCTGCTACGGGTACGGCATCAAGGCGAACACCGACTGGAAGAAGACCCTGGGGGCGGAATGGCGGCAGTACGAACAGACCTTCCCGAATCTCCAAAAGTCGAAGATCGATATCGTATCGCTAGAATGCCATCACTCGCGGGTTCCGTTGGACCTCATCGAACTGATCCGCGGGAAGAAGGTCATGGTCGGGGCCATCGATGTGGCCAGCGACACCATCGAAACGCCCGAAGAGGTGGCCGATACCCTGCGCAGGGCCCTGCAGTTCGTGGAAGCTGACAAGCTCTACCCGTCCACCAACTGCGGCATGGCCCCGCTGCCCCGCGCCGTGGCTCGAGGCAAACTGAACGCGCTTGGCGCTGGCGCGCGGATCGTCAGAGAGGAACTCGCCGGCTGAACGAGCCGCAGGGCTCGTCCGGGAACCGGACGGGCTCTGACAAGGCTCCTTGGCGTTGGACCCACTACGAATTCGCAACATTCGCGGGTTTGCACGGAAGGCCTTCGCAACCTTCCCGCTTTCAGGGGTTTGTCCCGCGCCCGGCGCGTGGTTGGCTGTCTTCGCAAAGGAGATACCACCATGCCCACTGCCCATGCCCTGCCCGCGGACACCCCATCGACCCGGCTGTGCGAAATGGTCTTTCCCGAACAGGCCAACCACTATGGCACGCTGTTCGGTGGCACTGCGCTCAGCCTGCTGGGCAAGGCTGCCTTCATCGCCGCAAGCCGCCATGCCCGCGCGGCGGTGGTGATGCGAACCTCGGAAAAGATCGAGTTCCGCCACCCGGTCCGAGTCGGACAACTCGTCGAACTGCACGCCTACGTCGTGCGCGAAGGGTGCTCGTCGCTGACGGTCGAAGTGGAGATGACCGCCGAGGGGCTCATCAGCGGCGAACGCTCGCTCGCGGTAAAAGGCCGTTTCGAGATGGTCTGCGTCGACGAGCACGGCAAGTCACGCCCCATCCGTCAGAACGCGGCCGCAGCCTGAATTCGCAAAGTTTGCAGATTTGCAGAAATCCGTCCGCAAGTCTTCGCCTTTTCAGCCATTTTCACAGGCGGCGGCGCTGCCGATAAGAGGCCCATGAACCACGCCTATCGCAAGCCCTTCCCTGGAACGTCAGCTGGAACCGCCGTCGATTATTTCGACACGCGCGCCGCCGTCGAGGGCATCCGCCCCGGCGCTTATAGCGGCCTTCCCTACGTTTCCCGGGTGCTCGCCGAGCAGTTGGTGCGCCGCTGTGATCCGGCGCTGCTGAGCGATGCGCTGACCCAGATTGTCGAGCGCAAGCGCAATCTCGACTTCCCCTGGTATCCCGCGCGCGTCGTATGCCACGACATCCTCGGCCAGACCGCGCTGGTCGATCTTGCCGGCCTGCGCGACGCCATCGCCGACCAGGGCGGCGATCCGGCCAAGGTCAATCCGGTGGTGCCCACGCAGCTGATCGTCGACCACTCGCTCGCTGTCGAATATGGCGGCTTCGATGCAGCCGCCTTCGACAAGAACCGGGCGGTAGAAGATCGCCGCAACGAAGATCGCTTCCACTTCATCGAATGGACCAAGAGCGCCTTCGAGAACGTCGATGTGATCCCGGCGGGCAACGGCATCATGCACCAGATCAATCTGGAGAAGATGTCGCCCGTCATTCAGGTGCGCGATGGCGTCGCGTTTCCGGATACCTGCGTGGGCACGGACAGCCATACGCCGCACGTCGATGCGCTGGGCGTCATCGCCATCGGCGTCGGCGGGCTGGAAGCCGAGACGGTGATGCTGGGCCGCGCCTCGATGATGCGCCTCCCCGATATCGTTGGCGTGCGCCTCACCGGGCAACGCCAGCCGGGTATAACCGCCACCGACATCGTCCTCGCCATTACCGAGTTCCTGCGCCAGAGCCGCGTCGTCGGCGCATGGATCGAGTTCTTCGGAGAAGGCGCCGACAGCCTCTCGATCGGCGACCGCGCGACAATCTCCAATATGTGCCCGGAATACGGCGCCACCGCTGCGATGTTCCACATCGACAGCCAGACCATCGACTACCTGCTGCTGACGGGCCGCGATCCCGATCATGTCCGGCTGGTCGAGGACTATGCAAAGCTGACCGGCCTTTGGGCCGACGACCTGCGCAATGCCGAATACGAACGGGTGCTGGAGTTCGACCTTTCAACCGTCGTGCGCAACATGGCTGGCCCCTCAAACCCGCACCGCCGCCTGCCGACCTCGGCGCTGGAGGAGCGCGGCATCGCCGTCGATCTCGACAAGGCGGTGGCGCAGGAGCGCGATGGGCTGCTGCCCGATGGCGCCGTCGTGATCGCCGCGATCACCAGCTGCACCAACACCTCCAACCCGCGCAATGTCGTGGCGGCGGGTCTTGTCGCGAAGAAGGCCAATGCGCTGGGCCTCACGCGCAAGCCGTGGGTCAAGACTTCCTTCGCACCCGGATCGAAGGTCGCACGCCTCTATCTGGAGGAATCCGGCCTGCTGCCGGAGCTGGAAGCGCTGGGCTTCGGCATCGTCGCCTATGCCTGCACCACCTGCAACGGCATGTCGGGCGCGCTCGATCCGGCGATCCAGAACGAGATCATCGAACGCGATCTCTACGCCACCGCCGTCCTTTCGGGGAACCGCAACTTCGACGGGCGCATCCACCCTTATGCTAGGCAAGCATTCCTTGCCTCGCCGCCGCTGGTCGTCGCCTATGCGATAGCGGGGACGATACGCTTCGATATCGAGAACGACGTGCTGGGCGTGGTGGATGGCAAGGACATCCGCCTTGCCGACCTGTGGCCCAGCGACGAGGACATCGACGCGATCGTCGCCGCCTCAGTGAAGCCGCAGCAGTTCCGCGACGTCTACGACCCGATGTTCGCGCCACGCGCGCGTGACGAGGCCAGCCCGCTCTACGACTGGCGGCCGCAATCCACCTATATCCGCCGCCCGCCTTATTGGGATACCGAAGGCGTCGGCGCGCTGGCCGCGTTCCCGCGCACGCTCAAGGCCATGCGCCCGCTGGCGATCCTGCCCGACAACATCACCACTGACCACCTCTCGCCCTCGAATGCGATCCTCGCGAGTTCGGCGGCGGGCGAATACCTCGCGCGGATGGGGCTGCCGGAGGAGGACTTCAACTCCTACGCCACGCACCGCGGCGATCACCTGACCGCCATGCGGGCGACCTTCGCCAACCCGCAGCTGGTCAACGAGATGGCGGTGGTGGACGGCGCGGTGAAAAAGGGCTCTCTCGCCCGCGTCGAGCCCGACGGCAAAGTGACGCGCATGTGGGAAGCGATCGAGACCTATCTGGAGCGCCGCCAACCCCTGATCATCGTGGCAGGGGCCGATTACGGCCAGGGCTCCTCGCGCGACTGGGCGGCCAAGGGCGTGCGGCTGGCGGGCGTAGAAGCCATCGTCGCCGAAGGGTTCGAGCGCATACACCGCACCAACCTGATCGGCATGGGCGTGCTGCCGCTGGAGTTTCAGCCCGGCACCACTCGCCTGACGCTGGGCCTTGATGGCACCGAAACGTATGATGTGGAGGGCGAGCGCCGCCCGCGCGCCACGCTGACGCTGGTGATCCGCCATGCCGACGGTGCGGCGACGCAGGTTCCCGTAACCTGCCGCCTCGATACGGCCGAGGAAGTCTCGATCTACGAAGCGGGCGGCGTGCTGCAGCGCTTTGCCGCCGACTTCCTCGCTTCCGAAGCGGAAACCGTCTGATGGGCCAGATCGCCATTCCGGCCACGTACATGCGCGGCGGCACCAGCAAGGGCGTGTTCTTCCGCCTCGAAGACCTGCCCGAAGCCGCGCGCGTTCCCGGCCAAGCTCGCGACCGCCTGTTCCAGCGCGTGATCGGCAGCCCCGACCCCTACGGCGCCCAGATCGACGGCATGGGCGGCGCGACCTCCAGCACCAGCAAATGCGTGATCCTCTCGCCCAGCACGCGCGAAGGGCACGACGTGGACTACCTCTATGGGCAGGTCTCCATCGACACCGATTTCGTGGACTGGTCTGGCAATTGCGGCAACCTTTCGACCGCCGCCGGGGCTTTCGCGATCCATGCGGGTTATGTCGCAGCCGGACCTGACGGGGTGCGCACCGTGGGCATCTGGCAGGCCAATATCGGCAAGACCATCATCGCGCATGTCCCCGTCAGCGGCGGCGCAGTGCTGGAAACCGGCGACTTCGAGCTGGACGGCGTGACCTTTCCCGCCGCCGAGATCGTGCTGGAATTCGTCGATCCCGCCGATGAGGGTGAGGATGGCGGCGCCATGTTCCCGACTGGCAATCTGGTCGATGAACTCGACGTGCCCGAGGCCCTCGTCGCAGGCGGCAAGCTACGCGCCACGCTCATCAACGCCGGCATCCCGACGATCTTCGTCGATGCCGAAGCCATCGGCTACACCGGCACCGAACTGCGCGAGGCGATCAACACGGACGCCGCCGCGCTGGCGCGGTTCGAGGCGCTGCGCACGATCGGTGCGCTGAAGATGGGTCTCATCAAGACGCCCGAGGAAGCCGCCAGGCGCCAGCACACGCCCAAGATTGCCTTCATCGCCTCGCCGGTGGAATATGTCACGTCCAGCGGCAAGACCGTTGCCGCAGGCGAGATCGACCTGCTCGTCCGGGCCTTGTCGATGGGCAAGCTGCACCATGCGATGATGGGCACCGCATCCGTCGCCATCGCCGCTGCCGCCGCCGTGCCGGGCACGCTGGTCAACCTCGCGGCGGGCGGCGGCAAGCGCCGGTCCGTCACGTTCGGCCACCCCTCGGGCACCCTGCGCGTCGGGGCGGAAGCCCGGCAGGTGGACGGCCAGTGGACCGTCGCACGCGCGATCATGAGCCGCAGCGCCCGCATCCTCATGGAAGGCAGCGTTCGCGTGCCTGCCGACGTTCTCGAAGGAGGTGCGAAATGATCTCCAACCGTCCCGAGAAGGGTCTCGATCTGCTGGGCGCGATGGTCAGCGCCGCCGCCGATCGTGCTTCGGCTCATCTGCCCGGCACGATCCGCTGCGCCCGGTGCGAACAGGTCCAGTTGAACGAGGGCTTCTCCACACCCGACGTCGATCTCGAGACCTGGTCGGTCAGCGCTGACCATCAGGCGATCGTCGTCTCCGTCTTCGCCACCGCGCCGCAGGACGGCGGCGGGCGCACCATGGCCGCCAGCGGCCGCTTCACTTTCACCACGCTCACGCACAAACGGGAATACGCCGCATGAACGCCGAGACTCCCTTCAAGCCCAAGAAGTCCGTCGCCCTCTCGGGCGTCGCTGCAGGCAACACCGCGCTGTGCACCGTCGGCAAGACCGGCAACGACCTGCACTATCGCGGCTACGACATCCTCGAATTCGCGGAAACCGCCGAGTTCGAGGAGATCGCCCATCTGCTGGTCCATGGCGAACTGCCGACCGCGCCGCAGCTTGTCGCCTACAAGGCCAAGCTGAAGGGCCTGCGGGGCCTGCCCCACTCGGTGAAATCGGCGCTGGAAGCGATCCCCGCCGCCGCACATCCAATGGACGTGATGCGCTCGGGCGTCTCGGCGCTGGGCTGCGTGCTGCCCGAGACCCACGACCACAACCTGCCCGACGCGCGCGACATTGCCGACCGGCTGATGGCCTCGCTCGGCTCGATCCTGCTCTACTGGTATCACTTCACACACCACGGTCGCCGGATCGAGGTGGAAACGGGCGACGACAGCATCGGCGGCCATTTCCTCCACCTGCTGCACGGCAGACCCGCACCGGAAAGCTGGGTGCGCGCGATGCACACCTCGCTGATCCTCTATGCCGAGCATGAGTTCAACGCCTCGACCTTCACTGCGCGCGTCATCGCGGGCACCGCCTCTGACATGTATTCCTGCATCGCCGGCGCCATCGGCGCGCTGCGCGGTCCCAAGCACGGCGGCGCCAACGAAGTCGCCTACGAGATCCAGAAGCGCTACGCGACCGCCGACGAGGCCGAGGCCGACATCCGTCGCCGGGTGGAGGCCAAGGAAGTGGTGATCGGCTTCGGCCACCCGGTCTACACGATCTCCGACCCGCGCAACGTCGTCATCAAGCGCGTCGCCAAGGACCTTGCCGACGAAGCCGGTGCCCAGCGCCAGTTTGCGGTGGCCGAGCGGATCGAAAGCGTGATGTGGGACGCCAAGTCGATGTTCCCCAACCTCGACTGGTTCTCTGCGGTATCCTACAACCTGATGGGCGTGCCGACTGCGATGTTCACCCCGCTCTTCGTGATCGCCCGCACCTCGGGCTGGGCCGCGCATGTGATCGAGCAGCGCGTGGACAATAAGATCATCCGCCCCTCGGCCAACTACACTGGCCCCGAGAACCTGACTTTCGTGCCGCTTGCCCAGCGCAGCGAAGCGGCCTGAGGAGAACCCATGCCCTACCTTCTCGCTGACGACCTTCCCACCGAACCCGCCGGCAAGCGCTTCCGCGCCGCGCTGGAGCGGCCTGGCATCTATCGCCTGCCCGGCGCGCACAACGGCCAGGCCGCGATCCAGGCCCGCAATGCCGGGTTCGATGGCTTGTACCTCTCGGGCGCGGCGATGACCGCCTCGATGGGTCTGCCCGACCTTGGCATCATCACCGTGGACGAAGTCGCCTTCTTCATCCGCCAGATCGTGCGCTCCTCCGGCCTGCCGCTGCTGGTCGACGGCGACACCGGCTATGGCGAGGCGCTCAACGTCATGCACATGGTCCGCACCTTCGAGGAAGCCGGCGCGGGCGCGGTCCATCTGGAGGACCAGATCCTGCCCAAGAAGTGCGGGCACCTCAACGGCAAGGCGCTCGTCTCCCCCACCGACATGGCCGCCAAAGTCGCCGCCGCCAAGAAGGCGAGCCGCGACATCGTGATCGTCGCGCGCACCGATGCCGCCGGGGTCGAAGGCTTCGATGCGGCGCTGGAACGCGCGAGGATCTACGTCGAGGCGGGCGCCGACGCGATCTTTCCTGAAGCGCTCAATACCCGCGCAATGTTCGAGAAGTTCGCCGCCGCGATGCCGGGCGTGCCGCTGCTCGCCAACATGACCGAGTTCGGCAAGACGCCGTTCTACACCGCCGACGAATTCGAGGCGATGGGCTACAAGATGGTGATCTGGCCGGTCTCCTCGCTGCGCGTCGCCAACAAGGCGCAGGCGAAACTCTACGCCGCGATTGCCAAGGACGGCGGCACCCACGCGATGGTCGATGCCATGCAGACCCGCGCCGAACTCTACGAGACGATCGGTCTTCACGACTACGAAGAGCTCGACGCATCGATCGTCAAGACGATCGTGCCCGAGGCGATCCCGCAGGTCTAAACTCCTTCAGCCCTGCGACATCGCTGCGCTGGACGGTTCTTCGATCCCGACGGGTCGGAGGGCCGTCTATCGGCGCGCCTGACAAGGACACACAGGATTTTCCATGACCGCCACCGGAAACGATACTCTGGGCACCCGTGACACCCTGACCGCCGGGGGACAGGACTACGCCTACTACAGCCTGCCCCGCGCGGCCGAGCAACTGGGCGACATCAGCCGCCTGCCGTTCAGCCTCAAGGTGCTGCTGGAAAACCTGCTGCGCTTCGAGGACGGCGCCTCGATCACAGTGGACGATATCCGCGCGCTGGTCGAATGGCAGGTCGAACGCCGCTCCAGCCACGAGATCCAGTACCGTCCGGCGCGCGTGCTGATGCAGGACTTCACCGGCGTACCCTGCATGGTCGACCTTGCCGCCATGCGCGACACGATGAACCGCTGGGGCGCGGACGCCACGCGGATCAACCCGCAAGTGCCGATCCACCTCATCATCGACCATTCGGTCATGGCGGACGAGGCGAGCAACCCGCGCGCCTTCGACCGCAACGTAGAGATCGAGTACGAGCGCAATGCCGAGCGCTACGCCTTCCTCAAGTGGGGCGCGAGCACGCTCGACAACCTCAAGGTCGTCCAGCCCGGCACCGGCATTTGCCACCAGGTCAACCTCGAGCACATCGCCCAGACCGTCTGGACCAGCGAGGACGCGGACGGCTTGCCCGTCGCCTACCCTGACACATGCGTTGGCACCGACAGCCACACCACCATGGTCAGCGGCCTTGGCGTGCTGGGCTGGGGCGTGGGCGGGATCGAGGCCGAGGCGGCGATGCTGGGCCAGCCGGTCTCGATGCTGATCCCCGACGTCGTCGGCTTCCGCCTGATCGGCGCTCTGCCCGAGGGCGTGACCGCGACCGACCTCGTCCTCACCGTCACGCAGATGCTGCGCAGGCACGGCGTGGTCGGCCGCTTCGTCGAGTTCTGCGGCCCCGGCCTCGATGTCCTGCCGCTGGCCGACCGCGCCACGATCGCCAACATGGCGCCCGAATACGGCGCGACCTGCGGCTTCTTCCCGGTGGACGAGGCGACGCTGACATACCTGCGCCTCACCGGCCGCGATCCCGCGCGCGTCACACTGGTCGAGGCTTACGCCAAGGCGCAGGGCCTGTGGCGCGATGCCGCCAGCCCCGAGCCGATGTTCACCGACATGCTGGAACTCGATCTTGCCACCGTGCTACCCTCGGTCGCCGGGCCGCGCCGCCCGCAGGATCGCGTACTGCTCAAGGACGCCGCCGAGGGCCTGCGCGCCGAACTGACCAGTGGCTACGGAAAGGCCGGGGAACTGGCCACCCGCGTGCCCGTAAACGGCAAAGACTTCACCCTCGGGCACGGCGACATCACTATCGCCGCGATCACCAGCTGCACCAACACCTCGAACCCTTCGGTCCTCGTCGCCGCTGGTCTCGTCGCGCGCAAGGCGCGGGCGCTGGGCCTCGTGCCCAAGCCCTGGGTGCGCGCCACGCTCTCGCCGGGCAGCCAGGTCGTCACCGACTATCTGATCCGCTCGGGGCTGCAGGACGATCTCGACGCGCTGGGCTTCGCGCTGACCGGCTACGGCTGCATGATCTGCATCGGCAATTCCGGCTCGCTCGATGCCCCCATCAGCGAGGCGATCAACGCCAAAGGTCTCGTCACCGCCGCCGTGCTCTCGGGCAACCGCAACTTCGAGGGCCGTATCTCGCCCGACGTGCGCGCCAACTACCTAGCCTCGCCGCCGCTGGTGGTCGCTTATGCGCTGCTGGGCAGCGTGGCGCGCGACATCACCACCGAGCCGCTCGGCACCGGCAGCGACGGGCAGCCTGTCTACCTGAAGGACGTGTGGCCCACCAACGCCGAAGTCGCCGGAACCATCGCCGCCTCAATCGACGCCGAGTTGTTCGCCGCCCGCTATGCCGACGTCTACGAAGGCGACGAGCGCTGGAAGGCGCTGGAAGTGAAGACTGGCGAAACCTACGAGTGGCCCACATCCTCTACCTACATCGCCGAACCGCCGTTCTTCAAAGGACTGGAGCGCCGGCCCGCCCCGGTGAGGGACATCATCGCCGCGCGCTGCCTTGCCGTGTTCGGCGATTCGATCACCACCGACCACATCTCGCCCGCAGGTTCGATCAAGCCGAGTTCGCCCGCAGGACGCTGGCTGCAGGAACATCAGGTGCTGCCGCAGGACTTCAACAGCTACGGCTGCCGCCGCGGCAATCATGAGATCATGATGCGCGGCACTTTCGCCAATATCCGCATCCGCAACGAGATGATGGGCGGCATCGAGGGCGGCATGACCCTGCTGCGCAAGGCACCGCTGTCGATCTACGAAGCGGCGATGCGCTACAAGGCCGCGAAAGTGCCGCTCGTGGTGGTCGCGGGCGCCGAGTACGGCACCGGTTCCTCGCGCGACTGGGCGGCCAAGGGCACGGCGCTGCTGGGCGTGCGCGCCGTCATCGCCGAAAGCTTCGAGCGCATCCATCGCTCCAATCTCGTCGGCATGGGTGTGCTGCCGCTGCAGTTCGACGACGGCGTGACCCGCCATACGCTCGGCCTCAATGGCACCGAGAGCTTCACCATCCGGGGGTTGTCCGCACTGCAGCCGCGCCAGACCGTTGCCGTAGATGCCGAACGAAGCGACGGCGCCCGCCTGCGCTTCCTGACCCTGTGCCGCATCGATACCGCAGACGAACTGGCCTATTATCTGAACGGCGGCATCCTGCCCTATGTGCTTCGCAATCTGGCTGCCTGATCATGTCCTTACGGTTTTAACTCGACTTCTTCGCAATATCCGCCTTAAATGAGCATCATAGAGGAACCGAATTTGCGAAGTTCTGCGGACGTAAGTTCGATATTTTGCAAATTCTGCGAATAGAAAGACCATGCGTAAGGCATTTATGGGCGTGCGGCTGCGACGGCTGCGCGAGGAGCGTAATCTCAAGCAGGTCGAACTGGCGGGGCACTGGGAATTTCCGCCAGCTATCTCAACCAACTCGAACAGAACCAGCGGCCGCTGACGGTGCCGGTACTGCTAAAGATCAATGCCGTGTTCGGTGTCGACGTGCAGTTGTTCTCCGAGGACGAGGAAGCGCGGCTCATCACTGATCTGCGCGATGCGCTATCCGATGGCACCGAAGCCGTCTCGGTCGCCGAAGTGCGCGAACTGGCCCTGAACATGCCCGCCGTGGGGCGCACTCTGGTCGCGCTCCATCGGCGTTATCGCGAAGCTGCCGAACGGTCGGAAGCGATGGCCGCGCAGCTTGGCGACGACTGGATTTCCGGCGGCCCCGCCCGAATGCCTTTCGAGCAGGTCCGTGATTTCTTCTACGCCCGGCACAACCACGTCGAACCGCTCGACGAAGCCGCCGAGCGTCTCTATCGCCGCGCCAGCCTCACCCCCCGCACGATCCAGGACGGCGTCGTCAAATGGCTGCGCGAGAAGCACGGCGTAGAGGTTGTGCGCGGCGACAGCGACACAGCGCAGCGCCGCTACGATCCACTGACCCGCACGCTGCATATCTCGGCTAACCTCAAGCCCGGCCAGCAGACGTTCCAGATGGCGACGCAACTGGCCTTCCTCGAATTGGGTGAGGAGATCGACCGCCTCGCAGATGATCGCGTTCTCGCGGGCGATGAAGCCCGGCGTTTGGCAAGGGTTGGGCTGGCCAACTACTTCGCGGGTGCGCTGATACTGCCCTATTCGGATTTCCTGGCAGCGGCGGAACAAGAAGCCTACGACATCGAGAAATTGGGCCGCCGCTTCGGCGTCGGGTTCGAGACGGTCTGCCATAGGCTGTCCACCCTGCAGCGTGCGGATGCACGCGGGGTGCCGTTCTTCTTCATCCGCGTGGACCGTGCCGGGAACATCTCCAAGCGCCAGTCGGCGACCGACTTCCACTTCTCGCGCGTGGGCGGCAGTTGCCCCTTGTGGAACGTCTACGAGGCTTTCGCGCAGCCCGGGCGTGTGCTCACGCAAGTCGCGCAGATGCCCGATGGCCGCACTTACCTGTGGGTGGCGCGCACGGTCGGCAGCGGCAACGCGGGCTACGGCGTTCCGGGCAAGACTTTCGCGGTAGGGCTGGGCTGCGATATCCGCCATGCCTCACGCCTAGTCTACTCACGCGGGCTCGACCTTGCCAACCCGGACATGGCGACGCCGATCGGCGCCGGTTGCAAGGTCTGCGAACGTCCTAACTGCCTGCAGCGGGCTTTCCCGCCGATCGGCCGCGCTGTAACGGTCGATGAGAACCGCAGCACGACTACGCCTTATCCCGTCGGCTAAAGCCTTTATTCGGCTTCAGGGATGAATTTCCGCTTTCTTGGGTCTATCACCCAAAGCTGCCTGACCAGAATCGGCCAGTCCAGGGCATTCAGAATGAGGAAGCTGCCGGTCCGCACCTGGGAGAGTAAAATTGGGCGTTGAGGGGCCGCAATGGGCAGGGCTTGGGACATTTCTGCCGTTCACCAGCGCCGTGTCGAACGGCAGATTTTGCCATAAAGCCGATATCCGGGGCCTGTCCCAACCCGCGCTGATCAACGATCATATCGATCATTGCCTCGTCTGCGCAGAGAAAGGCGAAGGGCCGCAACACGCGATCGACCAGTTCCGCGCGATCTCCAAATATTGGTGAACGGTCCCGCTTAGCCGCGCGCGATCGCGACGGCGCGGGCATAGCGGCGATCGACCTCTTCCCAGTCGAGATTGGCGAACCAGGCATCCACATATTTCACGGCCTGGGGGCCGTAATCGATGTGGAAGCTATGCTCGTACATATCGAGCACGAGCAGCGGAATGCCGGCAGCCGGCGCGTGCATATGATCCCAGGACCCAGATGTCTACGCAGAGCATAGGGTACCTTAACGGACTGCGCATGGCTGTCATCAGCCTCAGATGCTTTTCCAGCCGTAGATAAGGTGCAGGTATCCTCCGTGATTGCTGGAGTCTGCGAGAGCGGCACCAGAACTGGCTCTGCCATCGCTCGCCCATGTTTTATGTTTAGCGGGACATCGTCACGGCCCACAGGATTCGCGCGTGCCTGATGACGTAATGGGAGGCGCAAGCGAAGTAGTAGCTTCGCGCAGTTTGCCTTCCATGCTATTCAGCCCCGCGCTCGCCCGAACTTTGTAGGCGCGTCAGGGGTGGGGCGCGGGATATTGCTAGCGGAATGATTGTAAGGCGGTTTGGTCAGCGGACAGGAAACGAGATATACTCGGTCGTCGTTGAGTGAAGGTTGAATTTCCCGAACGCTGCTGCCTTCTTCCGTTTATAAAAAATGGCTTTCTGATCAATTGTGATTTCTGTCGGACACATCTGTGATAGTTCGACGTCGTATGAAAGAACGTATTGCTGATTTCACAGACTTTTTGGCAGGCTAGTTAAACAAATTTGTAGCCTTTCTGGAAAGTGCGGGTCATCCGGTGGCCGCGCAATCGAAGTTTGTGAATCTCGCGCCGACCGACCCGAAGGTGTCCAACATAGCGCTGACCGGACCCTATGGGTCTGGAAAAAGTAGTATCATTCAATCCTTCATTGAAGAGATATCGCAGGCCGACGCTCCATATTTCCCTTGCGGCGTTCGTGCCTGAAGCGGATGCCGTAGGGGAAAAGTCAGCCCCCGAAAATTGAAAGAAGCATTCTCCAGCAGATGCTGTACGGCGCCGATGCCAGCAAGATGCCATTGTCTCGTTTCAAACGAATTCAATCGCCGGGTATTCTTCGATTTTCAAATCGCTGTATATAACACTCAGCCTATTCGCTATGACCTGCCCCCCGAAAGGTGCCTCATTCTGATGTAGAGTCTGTCCACGAGGAATGAGCAAACGCACGAGGAAGAGCCGTTTCACCGAGGCGCAGATTATCGGGATGATCAAGGAGCAGGAGGCTGGACTTCCGACGGTGGAGGTTTGCCGCAAGCATGGGCTGAGCACGGCGACCTTTTACAAGTTGAAGGCGAAGTACGGCGGTATGGAGGCTTCCGATGCCCATCGGTTGCGGCAATTGGAGGACGAGAACGGCAAGTTGAATCGGCTCTGGGCCGACAGCATGCTGGACAACGCGATCCTGAAGGACCTGCTGGGAAAAGGCTGACGAGGCCGGGCCAGCGGCGCGACGTGGCGCTCGGTGTGATGCGGGACTACCAGGTCTCACAGCGCCGGGCTTGCGTGCTGATTGGCGTCGATCCCAAGACGGTCAGGCGCGAACGCCCGCCGGACCACGGAGCCATCCGCGAAGCCATGCGGGAAATCGCAGGGCAGCGCCGTCTGTTCGGCTATCGCCGGATCGGCGTCATGCTGGGGCGCAAGGGCATGAGCATGAACCACAAGAAGCTCTACCGGCTATATCGGGAAGAAGGCTTGTCCGTGCGCCGACGGTGCGGCCGCGAGCGGGGCCGGGGCAGTCGGACGCCGGTGCAGGAGCGTGCCGGAATATTCAACCGTAAGACGCTCGTTATGAGCGAGGGACCGCCGGGGGGGGGGCAGGTCACATCGCTTCCGCGATCGATCGGGGTCGCTGTGTTGTAACGCAGTCCCGAATCCATTCAAATGGCTGTGCTCTGGCCTGGGTAGCGAGAAACCCATCACTTGGATTTCATCTGGCTGGAAGACGAACGAAGAGAAAACGGCCTTAATGGCCTCGCGAATAATGATCTGGAATGACTTCGTAAAGGGCCGGAATGGCGGTTTTGCGGGCGATCACAGGTCAAGCAATTGTCGCAGCGATCCGACCGAAACAAGTCGGACCTGCAACCAATAACCAAACGAGGGCTAACCCTCGTTGCTCGGGAGAGAATAAATGAGGCGCGTATCAGTCAAGTTGGCTCTGTTTGCGACCACCACGCTCGCCGGAGCAGTACCGGCGATGGCACAGGATGCGGGGGGCGACATCGTCGTCACCGCTCGCCGTACCGAGGAACGCCTGCAGGACGTTCCCATCTCCATGGCCGTCTTCAGCCAGCAACAGCTGACCAACAAGAACATCGTGTCGGGTGCCGATCTGGCCACCTATACTCCGTCACTCTCGGCTAATTCGCGTTACGGTAGCGAAACGGCGACTTTCGCCATCCGTGGATTTACCCAGGAATCCTTTACGTCACCGTCCGTCGCGATCTACTTCGCGGACGTGGTGGGGCCGCGTGCGCAAGGCGGAACGCCGGGCGGCAACGGCGCTGGCGTCGGTCAGTATTTCGATCTCCAGAACGTCCAGGTTCTGAAGGGGCCGCAGGGAACGCTGTTCGGACGCAATACTACGGGCGGTGCGGTATTGCTGGTGCCGGAGCGTCCCACAGATGTACTGGAAGGCTATCTCGAGGGGTCCTACGGCAACTACGACATGTATCGTATGCAAGGCGTCGTCAACGTACCGCTGAGTGACACTTTCAAGGTTCGTTTGGGTTTCGATCGCCAGAAGCGGGACGGGTACCTCAAAAACCAGAGCACCCGGGGACCGGATGCTTTCGGCGACGTCAATTACTGGGCAGCGCGTCTGGGCATCCTGGCCGAGCTTACGCCGGACCTGGAAAGCTACACGCTCGCCCGCTTCAGCCATTCCGATACCAACGGAGTTGCCGGCAAGATGGTGACGGCGGCAGGTTGCCTGGGCAACACGACCACGCCCACGCCCGGGTCGACAGCCCAGTTCCTGGCGCCGCTCGGCTGCAAGATGATCACCGACGCCGCGGCCCGCGGCGATGGGTACTGGGATGTGGCGATGAGCGCGGCAAACCCGTTCCTGAAGATCGATCAGTGGGCCGTATCCAACACAACGACCTGGGTGGTAAACGATACACTCACCGTCAAGAACATAGCCAGCTATCAGGAATTTCGCCAGAAGCAGTCGTTCAACATCGGCTCTGACGACTATGCATTCCCGGCGACGACGCAATTTGGCGCCCCCAGCCCTTATGCCGGCCTGCCGTTCACATGGGTCGGGCTCAACCCCGATTCCAACTTCCCCAACGTCTCGCAATGGACCGCGACTGAAGAGTTGCAGATCCAAGGCCGCACAAGTGATGGCAAGCTGAACTACGTCCTTGGCGGCTATTACGAGAAAAGCGGACCGCTCAACCCGTTCCAGGGTTCGCTTTCGCCGATCTCGTATACCACCCAGATCCCGATTGCGCCCGGCATTTCGGTCCCGGTGCTGTCGAGCCTGTCGTGCACCGATATCGCGGCCTACCAATGTACGCCGATCAATTCGCTCGGCGTGGCGGGCATTCCCGGCCTGATTCAGAACTCCCTGACGCGTTACCGGTATCGCAACGCGGGCTTCTTCGGCCAGGGCACTTACAAGATCACCGACCAGCTCTCGGTAACGGCGGGACTGCGCTACACGATGGACAAGGTTGCGGGCCAGGGCGGCACGCGCCAGGCGTTCTTCTTCGCACCCAACACGCCGACATTCGTATGCGCGGCTTACCCCGGTCGTCCTGCACCCAGCGGCGAGAATTGCCTCACCAACATCGCACAAAAATCCAACAAGCCGACTTGGCTGATCGACCTGGATTACAAGCCGACGCCCGATATGCTCGTCTATGCCAAATACGCGCGCGGCTATCGCCAGGGTAATGTGAACGCATCGAATACGATCCCCATTTCGTGGGGTCCCGAAAAGGTGGAGGCTTACGAAATCGGCGTGAAGACCTCATTCCGCGGAGCGGTCAGCGGATATTTGAACCTCGCGGCCTTTTACAACGATTTTTCCAACCAGCAGTTGACCGCGAACCTCATTCCCGACGCAAGCATCCCCAACAACACGAGCTCTCCGGCTCAAGCCATCGTCAATGCAGGCAAGTCGCGCATCCAGGGCATTGAGGTTGATGGCTCCATCAACTTCAGCGGTCTCTCGATCGCTCTGGGCTATGCCTATCTCGACACGAAGCTGAAGTCCTACAGCCCGCCGAATTTCCCCGGTTATCTCCCGCCCTCGACCGGCGCCAACGTCGGCGGGCCACTGCCGCAGTCGCCCAAGCACAAGCTGACGGTCACGCCGACCTACACCCTGCCGCTGGATGACAGTCTGGGCCGGATATCGATCAGCGGCACCTATATCTACACCGCCAAGCAGATTGCCCTGGCGGACTCTCCGGTGGGCGTGTTGCCGTCGAGCCAATTGGTCAACTTCAACCTGAACTGGAACGACGTGCTGGGAGGCCCGATCGATGCGTCGGCGTTCGTCACCAACGCGTTCAATGAAAAGTATCCGGTGTTCGTCAGCGGGTCATTCGCATCGATCGGCTCGGAGAGTATCATTCTGGGAATGCCCCGGATGTACGGCATCCGGCTGCGCTATCGTTTTGGAGATTGATCAACCGATATAGGAATGCAGGTAACCTGCGAGCGCTATGCGCATGAGACGACCCCAATGGGGACCTATCAGTATAGCGCTCGTACTTTCTGCCCTTGGGCAATGCCATGGCGGCTGGTTATGCCGAACAACCTTCGGCCACAAAAACGTTGGCGGTGGCGGGGCCGATGCCGCTGGTCGCGCCGGTGATGACGGCAACCTTGCCGTTGAGACGTTGGGACATGACGAGTTCATTTGCTTTAAATTTCGGAGCTCTCAGGGGCTCATGCGTTACGGATTTTCGCGAAGGCCCGGCGCATCTCCTCGGCGAAGAGTTGCGGCTGCTCGAAGGCTGCGAAGTGGCCGCCGCGATCGACCTCGTTCCAGTAGAACATGTTCGGCCAGCGGGCCTGCGCCCAGTCCTTCGGCGCGCGGTAGATTTCCCTGGGGAAGATCGTGGCCGCCATGGGAAGCTCGATGGTGCCCGCGTCGAAGCCGCCGCCGTTACGGGTGTTTTCCCAGTAGATCCGTGCGGACGAAGCGGCGCTGTCCGTGAACCAGTAGAGCGAGATGTCGTCGAGCATCTGGTCGATGCTCAGCGCATCCTCGGGGTTGCCGCGGTTGTCGGTCCAGGCCTGGAACTCTTCATAGATCCACGTCGCCTGTCCGATCGGGGAGTCGGCAAGGGTATAGCCCACCGTCTGCGGCCGGGTGCCCTGCTGCTTGAAGTATCCGAACTGGTCGTTCAGGAATGCACCGATGGCGGCCATGCACGCCTGCTGCTGCGGCGTCAGCGTCGCGGGGGGCTGGGCCGGGATCACCAGCGGCCAGTTCACATGGGCGGCCACAAGGCCGGCCGGGCGCACATGACCGAGGGCGTGCGTGACGCCTGCGCCCCAGTCGCCGCCTTGCGCGACCCACTTGGTGTAGCCGAGCCTCTGCATCAGGACGCCCCATGCCCTAGCTGTGCGCACCACGTCCCATCCCGTCGAGGTGGGCTTGTCGGAAAAGCCGAAACCGGGCTGCGAAGGGATCACCACGTCGAAGGCATCTTCCGCCTTGCCGCCGTGCGCGGTCGGATCGGTCAGGGGGCCGATCACATCGAGGAACTCCACCACCGACCCCGGCCAGCCATGCGTCAGGATGATCGGCAGCGCGCCCTTGTGGCGCGAGCGAATGTGGATGAAGTGAATGCCCAGCCCGTCGATCTCGGTGCGGAACTGGGGGTAGGAATTGAGGCGGCGCTCGAACCGGCGCCAGTCGTACTGGTCGCGCCAATGGGCGAGCAGGGCCTTGGCTTTGTCCAGCGGGACGCCCTGCGACCAGTCGCTGACGGTCTCGCGCTCGGGCAGGCGCGTCATGCGCAGGCGCAGCTTCAAGTCGTCGATCGCGACCTGCGGGACTTCGACGCGGAACGGGGTGATTGCTGAGGAGGCGGGCGGGAGGCGAAGGCCCTGAGCACTCGCGATCTCATTCGCGCTGGCCGGGGCGGCCATGACGCTCGTTGCCACTGCGGCCAGTGCAGCGCCCTTGCCAAGTTCGGCGAATGCCTGGCGGCGTGAAGGCCCGGCGGGCTTCTCGGGTGAGGGAATGGTCATGCGATGTCCTTGTTCGGCTGAAGCGATCCTGCACCGAGCTAAGACATCGCGCTTTCGCGAACGATCAGACGCGCGGGCGAAGGCACAGAGCCGTTCGTGTCATGCGATCATACGCAGGTATGAAAGCGGGCATCGCGCGCATGATTGGGTCTTTGGGGCTGAATTCCCACACACGCTGGAACAGGAACAACCGACAGAAGGAGGCCATCATGGCCGACCACGACAAGACGCTTTCCACCGAAGTGACCGTTAGCGCCTATTACCGGGTCCACCCGGAAGACCGGCAGGCTTTCATCGACGCCGTCGTCCCTGAAATGACGGCGGCGCAGAAGATGCCGGGCTGCGTCTATTATGCATTCGCGCAGGATTTGACCGATCCCAACGCGTTCCACCTGCTGGAAGGCTGGGCGGATCAGACGGCCTATGAGAACCACGAGGAGGCCGAGAGCTTCCTTTCGGCTCTGTCCACGGTCGTGAAGACCGTGCGCATCCTTCACCGCGAAGGTGTGCGCTATGACGTGGCGCGCATGCATGTCGACGACCCCCGCGGCAAGGTTGCGTGACTCGGGAAGGGGGGCACTTGCGGCCCCCCTTTACCTTTCCGAGGGAAAGACAAGCTCCACTTGCGATCCCCACGGGGACAGGAAATAGAACCAGCGAGATCCGTCCGGGAGTGTCACCGGATCGTTCAGAATGGTCAGCCCCATGGCGCGGACTGCCGCGATGGCGCGGGTGGGATCGTTGGCCCTGAGCGCGATGTGCGTCGCTCCGGCGTCGTCCTCGCGAGGTTGCTTGTGTGCCGCGGCGGGCGATGCATATTCGAACAGTTCGATTTTCGACCCGTCGCGCGCCTCGATCATCATGAGGCGTTTGAGGCGGGCGGAAGCATGCCAGCGGAAACGCTTCTTCCATTGCGCATCGACGGGAGCAGGGCTCCAGTCGGATACGATGCGCGTACCCATCAGGTCATGGAAGAACTCGGCCGCCTCGCTCGCATCCGGCACGTTCATGCCGACGTGGTCGAGGCCCGAAGCGTCGATGGCGGGCCTTGCGTGGCCATCGATCCCGGGTGTGCCGGGCGGAGGGGCGTCCACGGCGATTGCGGTGGTGGCATTGGCCACCACCGCAATCAGCATCGTCAGCGCGAAGACCCGAGGTCTCACCATGGGGCGGGGGCTCCCTCATCCCAGTGCACCAGCTTCGAATACATCCTTTCGCCCCGTATCCGGAGCAGGCGGAAGATCTCGCGCGGGAAAGGGAGTTGCATCATGACGGTGTCTCCGTGGTCAGGCGGGCGCTCAGTGTTCGAGCGCTGCCGCGAGGTTTCCGAAGACGCCAAGCTGACCCAGCAGGATCGTCGCGGCGGTGTAGCAGTGGAACGAGGCGACCTTGCCGCCGCGAAGGTGGAAGATGTCGCAGCAGGGCGCATGGATTTCGTTGCCGGTCGCCCGGATTGTGCCGGCGGGCAGGCGAAGGTCTCCGCGATGCGTGCCGTTGAGGCTCAGTTCGACGATGACGACGTCGCCGTCGACGTAGAACTTGTCCAGCGCTCGGTGCATGTCCGGGAAGGCTTCGGCATAGATGTCGACCGTGTCGCCGATCTCCTTGCCATAGTATTTCTGCCCGGCCGCGACGTCCCAGAAATAGCCGTCCTCGGTGAACAGCGAGACGAAACGGGCGGTGTCCCTGCCGTCACCTTCAGCAAAGGCATAAAGCGAGCGGATCACGTCTTCATTGCTGGGCATATTGTCGGTCCTTTCCGAGAGATCACAGTCCTTGCGACCGATTGCCGGCCGCGACGGGAGGATCATAGGAAAGGCTGTGAGAGGGGGCGTTCAGGCGGGGGTATGGCAGGGTGATACTCGTGCGCTAGGCCGTCATACCCGGGTATGATGGGGCGACGGGGCGATCGCTTCGATCACTGCATTGCCTTGATCGCTTCCGCCATCTTGACGAAATCGGCAAGCGTCTTCGCACCCATCTTGCGCATGGCATTGCCGCGGTGGATCTTGATGGTGATCTCGCTGAGTTCGAGATCCCAGGCGATCTGTTTGTTCATCCTGCCTTGCGCCACATGGGACATCACTTCGCGCTCGCGCGGGGAGAGGGATGCATAGCGCTCGCGAAGCGCTTCCGAGCCCTGCCGCTCCACCCGCAGTTCAAGATCGCGGGCGAGGGCAGCCGCAACGGCATCCAGCATGTCCTGTTCGCGAAACGGCTTGGGCAGGAAGTCGATCGCTCCGGCCTTCATGCCGCGCACGCTCATGGGGATGTCTCCGTGGCCGGTCATGAGGATGACCGGCATCGACACGTTGGCCTCCGCGAGTTGGACCTGGAAATCCAGGCCGCTCACGCCGGGCAGTCGGACGTCCAGGATCACGCATCCGGCGGAGGTTGCGCAGCCCGAGTTCATGAACTCGGACGCGCTCGCAAATGTCTTCACGGCATGGCCGATGGATCGAAACAGACTATCGAGGGCAATCCTGATCGAAGGGTCGTCGTCGACGATGTGGATCGTCTGCAGGTCTTGTGTGCCGGTCATGCTTAGCGATGTCATGTCACGCTTCAGCCGTCGGCGTCCAGTGCGTCGACGCGGGACGAGTTCGTGTGGGGTTCGTCATCATTCTCCCCCTGATCGCCGTCCCCATCGAGGAAGACGAGCAGGGTCTTGATCCGTCCATCCTGCGCGATCAGCACGTCCCAGCCAGTGTAGCGTGGAGGTTCGCCAGCGGGGCCTGATCCCCAGGCGAGGCGGCCGGCATCGTGCAGCACCTGGGGGACACCGATGGGTGTGTAAGCAAAATCGGCATGCATGGCGCGGAGATTGCCGGCGAATTCATCGATCGCCGTGCGTCCCCGGATGATGCCGGGCGGGGCGTACAACTCGCAATCCTCGACCCACAACTCCGCAAGAGCGGCTCGGCGTCGCGCCGGATCGCCTTCGCCGAAGACTTCCTGCAGGTTGCGCTCCAGGAGTTCCAGCATGCGCGCGGCAGACGTCGCCGTGAGTGTCCCGCTCGAGGTCGATCCTGTATGATGGGTTGCTGACTGATCCACGCTGCTCATCCTCGTACGTCTGGCTGGGTCGCAGTAGCCACGGGCCGCCGCTCGGTGGGCGGGAATGTGGCTCATCGCGGCATTCGGGGAACCCCATACTCGCGTATGAGCGATTAGTCCGGCGCCCTCGAAACCGTGAATCTGCGACCGCCTCCCCCGATCGGGGGAGTGTCCTGCCCCCTCGGTGCAGTGATTGTTGTGCGCACAAGTGGACAATATCATGCGGTCCGACGGTTCTGCCTGCGGCCGCGTCAGTGACGAGGGAGGCTGGGACTATCGAAGGACGAGGCGAGAATTGCCGGGATGCTGGACTTGAGACTGGAAGCCGCAAACGGCGATTACGGGGTTTCCACGGCCGACGCAGTTCCGGCCCTGATCTCCTTTTTCGATGCCGGCCATGTCTGCCGTTTCGCCAACGATCATCATATCCAATGGTACGGGCGCACCCCCACTCAGCTTGTCGGGAAACACATGCGCGAGTTTCTGGGAGAAAACTTCTACGCCCAGCGCCGCCCGTTCCTGGAGCGTGTCGCGGCAGGCGAAACCGTGTCGTTCGAGGCGAATGTCCCCCACTGCCAGAGCGGCGTACGCGAGGCCGCCATCCGTTACGTGCCGAAATACGTCGATGGCCGCTTCGAGGGCTTTCACACGCTCGTCTTCGATCTCTCGCGCGAGCAGAACCGGTTCCACAGCGTCTTCGACGGAACCATCGTCGGGTTCGTGGAGATCGACTTGCGCAATGTGCGGCGCACCATGGCCGAACTCGAATGCGAAGTGGGGGACATTGCGGCACACATTGCGGCCGATATCGGGATCGTGCGCCGGGTGCTGGATTGCACGCCGGTCGTCGGGCTTAACGAGAAGGCCTGCCAGATGCTCGGGGTTGGCCCTTCCGAGGCGATCGGAAAGCCGCTGGGTTCGTGGTGTCCCGATGAGACCATGGGTGTGTGGAACCAGGTGTTCCTGGATTACATCGCGGGCAAGGCAAGCCATGAATCGGAAACGCTGGTCCGCCGCTCGGACGGCACCATGCTCGACGTCATTCTCAGCGCCGCTTATCCCAAGCTGCCCGACGAACAGGTCTTCGTCGTCGTGGGGCTGGTCGACATCAGTGAGCGGATAGCGCGCGAAAAGGCGCTGGCGCGCGCACAGCTGAACCTTGCCCATGCGGCGAGAGTCTCGATGCTGGGGCAACTGGCGGCCTCGATCACCCATGAGATCAACCAGCCTCTCAGCGCGATCGTCGCCAATGGCAATGCGACCCTACGCTGGCTGAACCGGCCGAAGCCCGATCTGGAGGAGGCGCGGGACGCCATCGGCAGGATGATCTTCGAGGGCGAACGTGCATCGCAGATCATCCAGCGGACCCGCGCCATGGCGATGAAGGGTAGCGGGGAACGGGCCGTGTTCGAACTGCAATCCACCCTGCATGAGGCGATCGAGATCACGCATCGGCAGCTCGGCGTGCTCGGTGCCTCCTGCGTGGCGCAAGTGTGCAGCACGCCCGTCCGGATCCTGGGGGACCGGGTGCAACTGCAGCAGGTCATCATCAATCTCATCGTCAATGCCGCGCAGGTCATGTCCAGTGCCGGGTCCGGCGCCGAGCCTGATGCCCGGCAGGTCTCGGTCCATGTCGATGCCGATGGCGGTCATGCGGTGATCCGTGTGGTCGATAGCGGCCCCGGCCTGCAGGACGCCGATGCGGACAGGCTGTTCGATGCGTTCTTCACGACCAAGTCCGATGGCATGGGCATGGGTCTGTCGGTTTCGAAGGATATCGTCGAGGCGCACGGAGGAACGATCCTGGCTTGCAACAACACGGGGCTGGGCTGCACGTTCACGATCGGCCTGCCGGTTGCTCCATCCTCGCAGCGAGCCGATGATCAGGCGCGGTCGGTGTTCCGGTTTGATTGAGGTCACAATCGTCGATCCCTCGTGGATCGGAAAAGCGCCCGCTGGCGGAGACAACGCTTCCTTGTCGGAATACCATGGTCCTGTCGGACCTAGGCGTAGTCGTTGCCTTCAGGCTCGCCGATAACATCAGAGCGCGCTTCCATCGCCTCCGTCTTTTCCCAAGCGCAAGGAGACGGTTCGGCCGGTGTGTGTCCGATCGTCATGCTGCGAAGAACGCCATCCCGGCGGATCAGGCCATGCATGAGCGCCGCGCTGAGATGGGCCAAGATCAGGGCGAAGAACAGGACCGCGATGATCGTATGGGCTTGGCGCAGCAGCGCGTAGAGCCAGAGGTCGTGCGGTGCGATCGGGGGGAGGATAACGCCGGGAGCCAGTTCGACCGGATAGCTGCCCGCAGAAAGCATCGCCCAGCCGACCAGCGGCATGGCAGCCATGCTCGCGTAGAGAATGACGTGAGAGGCCTTGGCTACGATGACCTGCCGGGGAGGCAAATCGGCAGGAAGCGGCGGCGAACCGGTGGCGAGACGCAGCGGGAGTCGTGCCAGAACAAGGACCAGGATGGCGATGCCGATCGGCCTGTGCAGGGCCAGAAGACTCAAGTAGGCCGGACCGGTCGTGGACACCATCCCTACGCCGATGAAGAGCATGGTGAGGACCATGGCCGCCATAAGCCAGTGAAGGCCGCGCAGGAGGGGGTGAAAATCATGGGCAGGGCGAGTCATCGTGCGGTATCCTTCGAGCCTGTGAGGTCGCTGCCGATCGCGCTCGGATACGGGCCTTCCCCCGCGCGGCGGGTGAAGGAAGAGGAATAGGTCTTGGACCGGGCCGAGAGCAGCGGGTCGTCGGAAAGTCCGATGCCGCTCGGCAGGATCGTCGGGTCGAAGTTGAGATCTCGGCACGGGCCCGTCTCCTCCGACAGCACCTTGTCGATGGTCAGGATGCCGGCATCGAGTGCGGTATGCGGGCCGGTCCAAGCCACGGTGGCGTTGTCGGTCCGGTCCCCGGCATTGGCCGGCGTCAGGATCAGGTGCCAGCGGGACGGACCTTTGGCGGTGCGCGCGATCATTTCCTTGAACAATGCGTCACGCGGCAACTGGTTGAGGTGCGCCTTGTCGAGCCCGGTCAGAGGAGTGTCGGGCGCGAAATGCCAGCGCACGAAACGCGTGTGCCCGGAGCGGTTGGTCATCGTGAAAGCGTTGATGGAATAGTAAGTCGCGTTGGCGAAGCTGCTGGGGAGCACCGCAGCCTTGAGATAATCCTGAAAGGCCTTAACCGAGGGATACCGGCCGATCAGCGCTTTCATCGCGGCGGGATCCGGCTTGCCGGTCGCGGGGTCGGGGCGCGTGGTGCGCTGCAGAGCTATGAAGCCCGCCGCATCCGCCACCGGAAAGATCGGGGTGTGATCCATCGCCATGCGCCATTCCTGGCCATCGGGTGTCTTGAGAGCCAGTGCCATCGAGTGGAAGACATTGCGTCCGTCGGTCGCCAGCGGGTTACCGCCCGCGACCGAGAACCGCCCGATCACGGGATACGCACCCTTGGCAAGGGCGCTTGCGGTCGAAACGGTGCTACCGGCGCCATTGGCATTGAAGCTGCCGGAAAAGCACATGCCCTTGGCATGGGCGCGGCGATAGCCGGGCTGCGCTTTTCCGGTGTTGTATTCCAGTGCTGCGGTGACGTCGCCGCCGCTGATGCGACGCGGTCCGATCCAGCCGGCCGCCCACAGGAAGGCCAGCACGAGGGAAGCGGCAATGCCGCCGATCAGGGCTACCGGCCCCGGGGGAATGCGTTTGGGCGCGGACATGAAGCCTCCGTGTCGTCGTTGACGTTGGGCGCGGAACGGGATGTACTTTGGCGTACATGGCGATGCGCCTGTGATTTTGCTGTACCCTGCATCCTGCTATGGGTTCCGGTGCGGCGCCCGCGGCAGGGTCAGTTCGATATGGAACATCTCCCCCGCGATCGAACTGGTCGCGAGGATCGTGCCGCCATGGAATCGCGCAAGCGATCGGCACAAGCCGAGGCCGCCCTCGGACAGATGCGGCTCGACATGGGCGCTCTCCGATTGCTCCGCGGCATCGTTCGTCCTGCCGCAGGCTATGGCCAGCCGGACAAGGGTTTGGTCCGCGCTGGTCACGATCCGGATGCCGGTTCGGCTTTCCTGCAGGCGTGCATTGCTCAGCGCAGTGCAGACGAGGCTCGAGACGAGCTGTTCGAGAAGGTGGGCCTCGCCCGAAACCGCAGCAGTTGCGCCGCCCAGGCTGAGTTCGAACGAAAGCCCGGGCTGGCGGGTTTGAATGGCATCGACCACGCCCCCGACGAGATGGTCAAAAGCGATGATGGAACGCTCCAGCCTTCCCTTCGCCACGAGTTCGCGCACGCCGTCGATCACGCGCGCCGCGTCGTCGCCGGCATGCTCCGCCTGCGCGATCGCCTGGCTTGCCTCGGACACGTCAGCAGGCGTCCTGGCAAGCCATCGCCGGGCGGTCGCCAGATAGGCATTAATCGACGACAGGGGCTGGCTCACATCGTGGGCGATCGCGATCGACAGGCTGCCGATGATGGCCCTGTGCAGGGCTTCGTCGCGTTCGAGACGGGCCACTTCCAGATGCTTTTCCATGCGCTTGCGCTCGGTAAGGTCCAGAGCGCTTGCGCAGATGCGGTCGTAGCCCGTGCCATCGACAGGCAATCGCATCGCGACGAAGACTGCAACCAGGGTGCTGTTGGCAGTGCGGACCTGGCATTCGGTTTCGAACGCGGGGCTGCGGCGGTCGATCGAGAGCAGGGCCTCCACGAAACTGGAGTCATCGTCGGGGAGAAAGTCCGAAAGGTTTTCGAAGAACGGTGCCTCGTCGGAAACTTCGAGAAGGCGCCGTGCCGCGGCGTTCGCGTGCGTGATCTTCACCAGCCTCCGCAGGTACGCGACGTCACCGGGGTGTGCCCTCAGATGGGCTTCGAGATCGGTGACGGCTTCCTTGATCTTCGCCAGTTCCTTTACGACCAGCGTGAAATCATGCTCCCATATCGCCAATGCCAGCGAATTGAAGATCGTTTCGTAGCGGGCATCGCTGATCCTCACCTGTTCGTGGAGCCGGCCGTTTCGGGAGGTCAGCAGGGCGGCCACGGTGATGGCCGCAAGGCTGGCGAGCAGCCGCAGCATTTCATCGGTATTGGCTTTGCCGCCATGATTGATCAGGAAGCTGACCAAGGCGAGCACGCCGCATGGATAGGCCCAGGCCGAGGTGCGGGTTCGTGCGGTGCCGTCGTCAGCCACGATCAGAACCAGCGCATAGAGCACGGCAACTGCGCTTTGCAGGCGCGTAAAGGTGTCGATCACGAAGACGCCGGCCATGGCCAGGGCTGCGAGTGAAATCCTCGTCCTGTTCGTGAAGGGCGTGGCCATGATGCGCGATCCCGTTGAGGTGGTGCGACGGTGTGCTGCCTGATCCTGCATGTCCTGCGGGATTTTCAGAACCGGTTCGTGGAATCGCGCGCAAGCAGGTCTTCGATCATGTCGATGACGGCATCGGCATCGAGCGGCTTGACCAGAAATCGATAGGCACCGTTTCGTTCTGCCCGCTCGCGCCATTCGGCATCCGGGAAGGCTGTCATGAGCGCGACAGGGACTGTCGGCGCGATGGCATGGATGCGCTCGAGCAGATCGATCCCCGACAGCCCAGGCATCTGGATGTCGCTGAATACGAGGGCAAAGCGATGAGGATCGTGCTGCAGAAAGCTGGCGCCGCAGTCGAACAGTTCCGATTGCACGTCGATCGACCGCAGGAGACTGCCGAGCGCAGTGCGTACGCATTCCTCGTCGTCGATGATCGCAATAGCAGCAGTTGCCGGTGTAGGCGGAATGGAGTTCATGAAAGAGCCTTTTGACCAGTCCTCGACCTAGGCGGGCAGTGGCCTGCGGACAATTATACGCGGGTGTGAACGGGAACCGGCTGGCGGCACGCCATCTCCCTGTTTCATATGTCAGCATGAGTGCGCATGAGCGGCAGCGATGCTACCGCACCTGCGGTGATGCTGCGTCCCAGGTGTGGGCGTCTTTGATGAGGGTATCCTTGGAAGAGGCACGGAGAACTGCCGGATGGTGAAAGCGGCATGGCGAAAGGCATGGCCGATCGCAGTCACGCGGATGATCCCGCGCCTTGTGCTGTTCGGTGTGACGGCATTTCTGTCCGTGGTCAGTGGCCAGGCCAGCGCGGGCGATCCACCGACTTCTTCGCTCGAATTGCAAGGCTGGCAGCGCAGTTTCGCCGGGCCGCGCGACGGTGCGCCGGCCGGAGTGCGCGCCCTTGCGCAGACACCTGATGGTATTCTGTGGCTGGGCGCCATAGATGGTCTCTATCGTCACGACGGCAGGAGCTTCGAGCGGCTCCCCCCTTCGACGAAAAGGCCGACCCAGGCCGATACGATTTCGGCCTTGCTGGCAACGTCTGCCGGCGACTTGTGGGTAGGGCACGATTACGGCGGACTTTCGCTCGTCCGGGACGGGCGGCACGTTCCGGTGTCCGACGTTCCCCTGGGGACGGTATGGGCCTTGCCGACCAACTCATCCGGCCAGGCATGGGCGGTCGGCAGCAACAGCCGAAACGTCTATCTGGCGCGTCTCGTCGGTCGCAGATGGGTCTCGTGGGTCCAGGTGAAGGCCGAACTCTTCTACGGGAGTGCCGTTGGAAGGGATGGCACCTTGTGGCTCATCCTCGGCGACAGGCTGATCGCGGTTTCGCCGAGTGCCCGCCGGTGGCGCGTGGTGGCCGGCGGCATGACATCGTCAAGCCTTGTCAGCGGGCCTTCCGGCGATGTCTGGCTCGTCACGCCGACCTCGCTTCGTGAATTGGTGGGAGACGGGGCGGGCTCTCTCTCAGGGCGCACCATTACCGGCCTCGCCCGCGAGGGGGATGCGCCTATCCTGTTCGATGACGCCAATCACTTCTGGATCGTTCAGAGCGACGATACGCTCGAGCGCTATGCCATAGACGATCACGCGCACGCGACCCGGATTGCACAGTGGCATGGCGGCTACACTTTGACCGCGCCAGTATTGCCGCTCAACTCGTTGCCCCTGATCACCGATCGCGAACACGCACTGTGGATGGGGACGAGCCAGGGGCTGGAGCGGTTCAGCCGCACCTCCTTCGTGCCGGTCCTCGCCGGAGCGAGCAACTCGGTCATCAACCGTTCGCCGGCCTTTGCCATCGCGGATGGACGCGGTGCCATCTGGGCATGGCGGAATGGCCAGCTCTTTCGTGCCGGAGCGCATACCGCGCCAAGCATGAGTGTGGCGAACATTGGCGGTGTCATGTCGCCATGTGCCAGCATGTCGGGGGGCGTTTGGACTTTCTCCGGGGGCGATCGTCTCGCACGCGTCGGCGGACAAGGCGGAACGGTGCCGCTCGGAACCGCTGGCGAGGACATGGCAAAAGGTTTAGCCCTCACCGGGTGTCTGGAGGATGACCGGGGGCGTCTGTGGGGCGGTGGCGACCACGGCCTGTTCCTGCTTGATGCCGGTCGCGGCGGAGCCGTGCCTCTGGGTGAGGATGCCGGATTTTCGATCGGGACCTACGCACCCTGGCGTGGTGGGCAGGTGCTGGCCTATGTCGGCAATGGCAACCTGTGGCTGACCGATGGAACCCATTCCAGGATCGTGTGGCGTCACGCCGACAATACGCTTGGGTTCATTCAGGCGCAGTACCGTACCGAAGATTCGATCCTGCTGGGTGGAGATCGGGGGCTCGGCCGGTTCGATGGACAATCCGTCAAGGTCATATCCAGCGCGCGCTTTCCCTGGCTCAGCTTTGTCGCAGGCGTGGTCCAGACACCGGCCGGTGATACATGGCTGCAGACCAGCGACGGCGTCGTGCGCCTGCGTACCGCCGAGCTTGATCGCGCTTTTGAAGATCGCAACTTTCGGCCGGACGTTCGCATCTTTCGGAATGCGGACGGTGTGCCCGGCCCGCCGACATATTCGAACATGTCCGGCCTGTCCGCTGATCGCAACGGCAGGATCTGGGTTTCGACCGCTAATGGGATCGCCGTGTTCGATCCTTCCAGTGCTCCACCGGACGGGCCGGCACCGCCGATTCTCGTCACGGGGATCGAGGCCGATGAACGCAGCTATGCGGTGGCGCACCAGGTACACCTGCCTGCAGGCATTGCACGGCTCAGAATACAACTGGCGGTCATCGACTTCGACAACCCCATGGCAACACGCCTCAGCTACCGGCTGCAGGGCATGGATGATGCGTGGGTGGATGCCAGCGGCCAGCGCATGGCGATGTTCACCAATCTCGCGCCGGGACACTATCGCTTCGAGGTCATCGGCGCGAATTCGCATGGCGTGTGGAACCGCGTGGGGCAGTCGATCGAGATCGATGTCGCTGCACATTTCTGGCAGACTTGGTGGTTCGCCCTGGCAGCAGGCCTGTCGCTGCTTGTTGCGATCTGGCTGGCTGCCCGATGGCGGATAGCGCAGTTGACCCGGCGACTGCGCAGCCAGGCCGCAGAGCGCGCAAACAAGCGTGAGCGAATCGCCCGCGAAATCCATGATACCCTCCTGCAGGGAATGCAGGGACTGGTCATGCGCATCCAGTCGATCGTGGGTCGCATGCAGTCCTCCGATCCCAACCGGCAAACTCTCGAGCAAAGTCTGGACAGAGCAGATGCGCTCATCGCCGAGGGCAAGATGCGGGTGAACACCATGCATTATGATGATGCCCCAGCAGATCTGGTTGCTTTGCTCCGGCAGGCAATGGCGGAAATGCCTTTTGCATCCAGTGTGATACGTACTGTGAACTCCAGTGGGGGGGCGGCGCCGGTCGAACCGGTGGTGGCGCGCGAGGTTCGCGAGATTGTCGCCGAGGCATTGTTCAATGCGGCACGGCATGCGAATGCGGCGAATGTGGTGGTCGATGTCGTGTATGGCCAGCGGGCTCTCGAAATCAGCGTGATCGATGACGGCGTAGGTATCGCCGGGCATATTCCTGGAAGTTCCGGCTATGGCCTGACCGGAATGCGCAAGCGCGCCGAAGGCATCGGAGCGAGTCTGTCGATCATGGGCGGCGCAACTTCGGGAACCAGCGTCATGCTGCGGATTCCTGCGCGCAAGGCTTATGTTCCACGTGCCGGCTTCCTTGCGAGCAAGTTTGGACGGCGCCGAGCCCACGGCGCGGATCTCTAGCATTACAGTTGCATTTTTGACTTGATATGAGCGCGCCGTGCGGCAGCCTGATGCGCTCGTCTCCAGCATGACCAGGCGATGATGTAGGCGGGCTGGATACGACGCTGGGCCAGCTTGTTGGCGATCCGCCGGACTTCCTGGATCGACCAGCGGATCAGATCCTGATGGTCGGCATCCTTAGTCTTTTTGGGGGCGTCGCGTGGTTGGCGCGATATCGGATC